>CAZKRQ010000063.1:0-8916 GCA_964555125.1 uncultured Oscillospiraceae bacterium | reverse complement strand
AAGCGCCTGCAACTCCGGCAGCGCGCGAAAAACCGCGAGGATGTCGGGCATGTTCTCCTCCGGAACCACCCCGGCCGGAATATCCAGAACGGGGACGGGATGCTTGACCTTCAGCTCGAAATGATGGGTGACGCAGGGGATCTCGCCGTGCGAATCCGCCCACGCAATCGACCACGGGCTGTGCGTATGCACGACGGCGCCGGCCCCGGGCAGATTTTGCAGAAGAAAGCGGTGCAGTCTCCACTCGCGCGTGGGCTTGAGGCCCTCGGTGCGCAGGGTCCCGTCAAACCCCATCACGACCCAGCCGGTCCCCTTCGCGTCGCAGTCCGCAAAGGACCGGCCGGAATCTTTGACGATCATCCCGTCGTCTCCGGGAATCCGCGCGCTGAGATTTCCCCCGCTTCCCGTTTGAAGCCCGCGCGTATAGGCTCGATGCGCCGCCGTCGTCAGATCCTGATAGATCGCGCCATAGTCCATCGGTTTCACTCCTTTCATGCCCGGCGCGGCAAAGCCGCCCTTTCGGCCGCCGCGCCGGGCCGACAACAGATTTACTTCGCTTTTCCGATAAAGGGATTCTCTTTGATCCGGTCGATCATCGTCGCGTCGTGGCAAAGCAGGAGGTGAGAGGCGTCCTTCGCCCTTTCCTTTTGATATTCGATGCTTTTCCACGACTCAACAATGTTGTAGAAGCGTCCCGGAGGCGTAATATTATAATGCAGCTCGGGGATCGGGTTGAGGTTGCCCAGCACAAAGATCGAGTCGCCGCAGCAGATATAGCTGTCGCCGTCCTCGCAGTCGACCTCGACCGACATATGGCCGGGGGAGTGCCCGAAGGACTCAAAGACGCGGATGCCCGGCACGATCTCCACCTCGCCCTCTACCGTGTTGAATTTCACCTTGGAGATCGGCGACACGATGCCGAGCTCGGGCGCCTCGTAGGATTTATAATAGAGCGGGATCGGGTTCATCGCGAATTCGTATTCGCGCTTATGCGCATACAGCTGCGCGTTGGTGAATTTGTCGCAATAGTACATGTGATCCCAGTGCAGGTGGGTGAACAGGACGATGTCGACGTCGCTGCACTGATAGCCGGCCTTGCGCAGCAGGCTTTCGATGTCCTGGCCGGGATCCTGCCAGGAGCCGGGATGATGGTATTTGTTTGCGCGCTCGGTATCCGACATGCCGGTGTCGACAAGGACCAGCTTGTCGCCGCCCTCGATGAGATAGGTCATGACCGGCAGAGGCACCTTTTCATTCGGGACGCCCTGAAGGAAGGGGGCGGCGGAATGGTGATAGTGATATTGAAACGGATTTGTGGGCACAAAGCCCGTGTTGAGCGGACGGATAAAATACTTGGACATAATGACGTTTTCCTTTCTTTGACTTTTATTTTTTACCAAGCTCTCGGCCGGTTTTCACAAATTCATACAGGTTTTCCAGCTTTGTGTTCATATTGATCTCGCAGCCGGAGCCGAGCAGCAGGCAGCTGCGCGCGGCGGGCTTTTTCATCAGCTCCTCCACCTCGCGCCGAATCTCCTGCGGCGTGCCGACGGCGAAGGTCGCCGGATTGATATTTCCGCGGAACACCTTGTCGGGGGCCGCCGCGTGGAGCATCTCGAGGTCGCAGACATGGTCGAAGTCGATGATGTCCGCGCCGTTGGTTTTGATGAGGTCGATAATGGGCGCCGTGTTGCCGCAGATATGCGTGATCGCCTTGGCGCCGGCGCGGTGGATCGTCTCGACGATGCGCCGCTCATAGGGCAGCGCAAATTCCTCATAAAACTGCGGCGAAATGACCGTTGCCGACGCCGAGGCGTGGCCATAGGCCACGGCGTCCACCCCCGCCTTCACCAGCTCCCCGGCGTAGACGCAGGCGACCTGCGTGCAGATCTCCAGCAATTTATGCACGGTCTGCGGGTCGGTCACCATGCCCAAAAGCAGCTCGTTCAGGTTGACCAGCTGGCTCGCGACGTTGATCGGCCCGTTTGTCCAGCCGATGACAAACGCCTCGTCGCCGGTCTCCTCCTTGACGATCTCGCACGCGCGAATCACGGTCTTCATCGGCTCCGCCTCGCGCGGGTTCGGCACCTTTACCTTTTCGAGCTCCCGCTCGTCCTCCAGCGAGTCGAGCAGATACCGTTCCAGCTCGCTGGGCGAATCGAGAGGCAGGCGGTATTGAGAGCCGATCGCCCTGCCCTCGCTGCCGATGTCTGTGTGCACCGAGATGCTGTCCACGCCGAACTTTCGATAAAACGCTATGCAGGCCTTTGCCATCGCCCGCGGGTCGGTCATATATTCGCGCACATGAAGATCTTCGCACGCCAAAACGCTGGCAAACGCGATTTTTGGCACAATCGGCGTGTAGTCGGGCGTTTCGTGATTCAACACCGCAAACACGCGTTCTCTTGATGTCATTCCGTTTTCTCCTTTTTATTCCGAATCCGCACCGTCTCGCTTCTGGAAACAGAGATCGCGTCCAGCAGCACCATGGCGATAATGACGACGCCGATCACCATCGGCTGCGCCAGAGAGGAGGTGCCGATCAGATTCATGACATTGACGATCACCGTCAACAGGATGGCGCCGACCGCTGTGCCCAAAACGCCGCCTTCGCCACCGAGCATGGAGGTGCCGCCGACAACGATCGCGGCGACGGTTTGCAGCCCATAGGCGTCGCCCATGGCCGCTTCCGCCGCGTTCAGCCTCGCCGTCATCAGCAGGCCGCCGATCGCGGCTGTGATCGAGCAGGTGATAAACGCGCTGAACACGCTTTTTTTGACGTTGACCGCGGCATAAAGCGCGGCGTTGGGGTTTGAGCCATAGGCGTAGATCATCCTGCCCCAGGTCGTTTTCTGCAAAAGCAGATACAGCGTGACGATCACGACCGCCGCGATGACGATAATGATCGGGACAGGGCCGAGGTATCCTATGCCCAGATTGGTGAAGCCCTCGGGCAGGCCATAGATCACCGCGCCGTTCATGATGATGATGGACAGGCCCTTTACCAGAGAATTGGTGGCATAGGTCGCGACGAACGAGGGGAGCTTGACCACCGCGACCAGAAAGCCGTTCAGCGCGCCGACCGCGGCGCCGATGAGGACGCCGAGGAGAAAAACAACGGCCGTCGAAAGGCCCCTCTTCAGCAGCTGCGCGCAGATGCAGCCCACAAAGGCGGCGGTCGCGCCGACCGAAAGGTCGATGCCGCCGGTAATGAGGACGGCGGTGAGCCCCGAGCTGAGAACAATCAGCGTCGACGCCTGGCGCAGAATGGTGATCCAGTTATTCAACGTGCGAAATTCGGGGCTGAACAGGGACGCCAGAAGGGCAAACCCCAGGAGACCCACCAGGCAGAAGAACGAGCGCTGCGCGCAAAACCGTTTTAAGGATTCTTTCATCGTCACTACCTCCTACCCTTCCTGCGAGCGTCGAATCATTGCATCCACCACAATCGCCAGCATCACAATAGCGCCGATGATCGCGTTCTGATACATTGCGGAAACGCCGGAAATATTGAGCCCATTGCGCAGCGAGGTCAGCATCAGCACGCCAAAGACGGTGCCGACAATGCCGCCCTTGCCCTCGCGCAGGGAGGTCCCGCCCAGCAGCGTGGCGGCGACCGCTTCAAATTCCCAGCCCGAGCCGACAATCGGCTGTCCCGATTCCACGCGGCACGCGGTGATAAGCCCTGAAATCCCGGCGAGGAAGCCCGCGAACATATAGGTTTTGATATAGGCGCAGCTCGTGTCGATGCCGGCGAGGGTCATCGCCTCCTGATTGCCGCCGAGCGCGAAAATGTTTGTGCCGAATTTTGTGCGATACAGCAGCAGCCATGTCAGAGCGAACACCGCGACGGCCACCAGCACCGGGCCGGGTATGCCGATCACACGGCTTTCATACAGCCTGTAGAATAAATCGCTCGAGAAATAAATCGAGGAGCCCGCCGTCAGCGTCAGGGAGATGCTGTTGAGGATATTCTGCATACCGAACGTCGCGATAAAGGGCGGTATTTTTCCCTTGGACACCAGCACGCCGTTGATCGCGCCCGCCAACATGCTTGTCAGCACGGCGGCGACCGCGGCGAGGCCGACCGGCACGTTGAGCCTGCATAGGTAAACCCAGATCACGGTGACCAGGCTCACCTGCGCGCCGAGCGACAGGTCGGTGCCCTGTGTGAGAACGATCAGCGTCTGCGCAAACGCCAAAATCATCAGCGGCACAGACTGACGCAGGATATTGACAAAATTTTGCAGGCTGAAATAGCTTCGATTCGTCAGAGAAAAGACCACCATCATGAGCAGAAGCATCCACACCACGGGCGGTATGCTGCGAATCCTGTCCTTGATGCGCCGCTCTTTCACGCTCGCCTTAGCCTTCACCCCTGTCACCCCCTACCTCCAGCATCATCGCTCCAATATCCTCGGCGTTGAAGTTGTCTTCGCCCCGGATGCATTCGTTGATGATCGAGCCCTCCGCCATGACGTAAACGCGATCGCTCATCCCGATCACCTCCGGCAGCTCGGAGGAAATCATGAGAATCGTCTTGCCCTGCGCCGCCAGCTTATCCATCAGCTCATAGATCTCCATTTTGGCGCCCACGTCGATGCCGCGCGTCGGTTCGTCAAAAATCAGGATCTCCGGCTCGTTGGACAGCCACTTTGCCAGCACGACCTTTTGCTGGTTCCCTCCGCTGAGGTTCCCGCATTTTTGATGCACATCCGGGCAGGCAACCCGAAGCTTTTCTTTATAATCGCGGCAGATTTCAACCATCTTTTTCTGGCTGATAAACATTTTGGGGAAATAGCGCTTCATGCTGACCGCCATCATATTCCACGCAACCGAGTCCTTCAGCGCCAGCCCGTGCCGCTTTCGGTCCTCCGGCACCATGCCGAGGCCCCGCGCCACCATCCTCTGCGGCGAGCTCTTCCCCTCTGTCTGCGCCTCATAGACCAGGACCTTTCCGCTCGCCTTCGGGTCGATGCCGAAGATCAGGCGCGCGAGCTCGGTCCGCCCGGCGCCGACAAGGCCGGCCAGCCCAACGATTTCCCCTTTGCGCACATAGATCGAGGCGTCGCGCACCTTTCCCGCGCGGTCGCACAGCTTTTCGGTGCGCAGGGCGACCTCATTCTGTATATTGGGCCTGCGCAGATAGACCTGCGACACCTCGCGGCCGACCATCATGCTCACCAGCTCGTCGCTTGTCTTTTCGGCAATGCCGACCGTCGCGATCTTCTCGCCGTCACGCAGGATGGTGATCTCATCGCCGATTTGGCTGAATTCCTGCATTCTATGCGAGACATAGACAATGCCGATGCCCGCTTGTTTCATTTTTCTGATCTGATCGAACAGAGAAGATATTTCACGCTCGGACAATGTCGCGGTGGGCTCGTCGAACACGATCACACGCGGACGGTACGACAAAGCTTTGGCGATTTCAACCATCTGCTGTTCCGCGACAGAGAGTGTTTTTGTCACTGACTTTACATGGATATATCCGCAGTTAAGGGAATCCAATAATTCTCTGGCTTTTTGCTCCATCTTCTTTTTGTCGATCAGCCCCGATTTCTTTCTAGGCTCCCGGTTGAGGAAAATATTCTGCGCAACCGAGAGGTAGGGGACGAGGGTAAATTCCTGATAGACCGCCACAATTCCTTTTCTGATCGCGTCGTTCGCGTTTTTGAAATGAACGGGTTCGCCGTCAAAAATCAGCTCTCCCTCATCCGGAATATAAGCGCCCAAAAGGCATTTCGCCAAGGTGCTTTTTCCCGCGCCGTTTTCACCCATCAGAATATGCACTCTGCCGGCCTCTATATCCAGATCAACGCTATTGAGAGCTTTTACTCCGGGAAACAGCTTGGTTATTCCCCGGGCCTGCAGCAATGTTTTCATACTTAACAACCCCATATTTTGTCTGCCGCCCGACAGGCCGTGGAGGCCCGCCGGGCGGCATGGATCACGGTCTTTCAGCTCGGCCAATTACCACCAGGCAATCTCGTCGATATAAAGCTGCACATTCTCCGGCTTGATGACCGGGTTGTCGCGCTCGGACGGGAACGGAATGAAGTACTGCTCCGGCATCGTTCCGTCGTTGAGATAGCGGACGATATAGGTCGCGGCCAGGAAGCAGGACCCGAATGGGTCGGTATTATACGACGCATACAGGCCGCCCTCAAGAATCGCGGCGCTTCCGTCCTGATTGCCGTCGAAGCCGGCGATGACGACATCCTTCAGCCCCGCGGCGGAGACCGCCTGATAGGCGCCGATGGCGGATTCGTCGTTCGCCGCGATAATCGCGGAGATATCGCTGTACTTTTGCAGGAGGTTTTCGGTGACGCTCATGCCCTCCGTCCGCTTGAAGTTGGCGGTCTGGGAGGCCACAACCTCGATGCCGGGATAGGTCGCGAGCACTTCATTGATGCCGTTCAGGCGCTCAATGGCGTTCTGCGCTCCCGGAGGTCCCTCGATGATGATGACCTGTCCCTCGCCGCCGATCTTTTCCGCAACCTCTTTGGCGATGACGCGGCCCGTCTCGGTGTAATCGACGCCGGTGCGCAGGAATGTCTCTGTCGCGGCGGGCGTCCCGATCACGGCGACGGGGATATTGGCCTCCTCGGCCTTGCGCACGCCGGGCATAATGCCGTTGGTGTCGACCGGGACAAGGACAAATCCGTCAACGCCGGACTGAATGAGGTCCTCCATGATCTTGACCTGCTCCTCGACCGAGTCGTTGGTCGCGGGCGCCATCAAAATCGCCTCAAAGCCCATCTGGCGCGCCGCCTCCTCGACGCCGCTCAGGCAACCGGCCATATAGGGATTGGTGGAGTTTTTAACGATACAGGCGATTTTATAAGTATCGTTTGCTTTTACGTCTGTCGTGATCTGACGCCCAATCCCGTCAACGGGCAGGTCGATGTCGTCAACATTGACCGCTTCATTCGGCGCGTCGTTCGGTTCGTTCTGTTCGTTGTTATTTGCCTCGGGGGGATCTTCATTTGTCGATGAAGGCGTCGTGCATCCGGCAAAGACGCCTAAAACAAGAGCCAAGGTCAAAAGCAGTGCCAAAAACTTTTTCAATCGTGGTTCCTCCTATAAATAAAATATTGGATAATGAATATTGTATCCAATTAAGCATTATAATAACATTGCGCATAAATAATGTCAATGTTTGTATGAATTTTTGGCATAATCACATAATTTCTCACATTCTTTTTGAGTAACCTGCTCATGTTTTAAGGCTTTGTACGGTGCAACGCGTCCTGATAATGGATTTCGTTCCGGGCCCGCCATCTGCAAAAAAGCCCAAACAGAAATCGCGATGAGGCTCTTTGCGCGCATGGCGTGAGAACGCAGAAATCCCCAAAAGCCTGCAATGCGGGCGCTTGCCGCAGCGCAGAGCTTCCGTACTTCCATGCGCAGATCACAGCGTAAAAACCGAAGCCGAACAGCAGGACGAAACGCTTCTTTCGCCGGTTTGCAATAACTCAGAAAGGCAGCAGGATAAAGGCGAGATTTGAATCCCTGATAATAAAACGAATATTTTTTAAACGCTTGATAATCACATTGCGCAAAAGCTTTTCAGAGAATAAAAGCGTACAATATCTCTGAAATAAAAATGCAAAAGAATTGAATAAGAACAGCAAAAAGATCACATAAAAAGACATGCAGCCCCGTTTTGGCCTGCATGTCTTTTCACTGTGATTCGATTATTGTTTACTATCCGGTCTCGCGCTTTTGCGAACGGGTGCCTTTTGCGTCACCGCTTGCTTTGAATATATTCATCCATCGCGGCGGCGGCCTGCTTGCCCGCGCCCATAGCGAGGATGACGGTCGCCGCGCCGGTCACGGCGTCGCCGCCCGCGAACACGCCCTCGCGGGAGGTCTGGCCGGTCTGCTCGTCGGCGATGATACCGCCCCACTTTTGGGTGTCGAGGCCCTTGGTGGTCGACTTGATGAGCGGGTTGGGAGAGGTCCCGATCGCCATAATGACACAGTCGACATCCAGCCGGAAGTTGCTGCCCGCCTTCTCGACGGGACGGCGGCGGCCGGACGCGTCGGGCTCTCCGAGTTCCATCTCGACGCACTCGATGGATTGCACCCAGCCGTCCTCGGTGCCGTGGATGGCGACGGGGTTGTTGAGCAGCTTGAAGACGATGCCCTCCTCTTCGGCGTGCTCGACCTCCTCCCTACGGGCGGGGAGTTCTTCCATCGAGCGCCGGTAAACGATATAAACATTCTCCGCGCCCAGCCGTTTCGCGCACCGCGCCGCGTCCATCGCGACGTTGCCCCCGCCGACGACCGCGACGCTCTTCGCGCGCTGAATCGGGGTGTCCGCGTCCTCGCGATAGGCCTTCATGAGGTTGGTGCGGGTCAGGAATTCGTTGGCCGAATAGACGCCCTTGAGGTTTTCGCCCGGTATGTTCATAAAGCGGGGCAGACCCGCGCCGGAACCGATGAAGACCGCCTCAAAGCCGTCCTCAAACAGCTCGTCGATCGACATCGACCGGCCGACGACCACGTTGGTCTCGACATGTACGCCCAGCGCCTTGAGGGTCTCGATCTCGTTCGCGACGATCGATTTGGGCAGACGGAATTCGGGGATGCCGTAAACCAGCACGCCGCCCGCGAGGTGCAGCGCCTCGAAGATGGTCACGTCGTAACCCTTTTTGACCAGATCGCCTGCGCAGGTCAGCCCGGCCGGGCCCGCGCCGACAACCGCGACCCTGTGGCCGTTTTTGGCGGGCGCGACGGGCGCCTCTTTGACATTTTCGCGGTGCCAGTCGGCGACAAAGCGCTCGAGCCGGCCGATGCCGACCGATTCGCCCTTGATGCCGCGCACGCAGTGCTTTTCGCACTGACTTTCCTGCGGGCAGACGCGGCCGCAGACCGCGGGCAGAGAGCTCGACTGGGTGATGATCTGAT
>CAZKRQ010000062.1:0-8938 GCA_964555125.1 uncultured Oscillospiraceae bacterium | reverse complement strand
TGGATTCTGGCTCAATTTATCCTTCATCACACAGCGCAGCATCTTGCCCTGCTTTTTAATCATCGTGGTGCAGCCGCAGCAGGTCACGCAGCAGCGGCCCCGCCGCATACCCCGCCCGCTCAGAATATCCGCGCAGAACTCGGGATAGGCGAGCGCCTGACGGCCAAAGCCCGCGACGTCAAACCAGCCCTTCTCGATCGCGGCCGCCGCGACGCCGGGGCCAAATTCCCGCAGCCAGGTCAGCCCGGAGGCGACGACGACCGCGTCCGGCGCCTTCTCCTTCGCCAGGCGCGCGCAGGTCAGCATCCGATCGACGCCCGCGAGCTGCGGCTCAAACGGCTCGGGCCCGCCCGAATCATAGGGCCGGATCACGAACGGGGAATAGGCGCCGATGCCGTTGCTGATGTTGAGCAGCCGTATGCCGCGCTGGCCGAGCAGCTCGACCAGCCGCAGCGGCTCGGTCAGGTCCATCTCCTGCGGGTTTTCTTTGCTGACGCCCCACCCGTCGGGATAGGGCACCCCGTCGTACAGATTGAGCCGCACCGCGAGCTCAACGCCGCACGCTTTTCGCGCCTTGTCGATGATGTTGAGCAGCAGCCTTACCCGGTTTTCAAAGCTGCCCCCATAACGGCCCGGGCGGTTGACCGCCGCAAACAGCTCGTTGATGAGGTAGCCGTGGCAGGCGCGGATGTCCACCGCGTCAAATCCCGCCTGCTCGGCGAGCTGCGCCGCCGCGACATAGTCGTCCTCGAGAGCTTCCAGCTCGTCGTCGGTGATGATTCGCTCGTTTTCCTTCGGGATACTCTCGCTGTGAAAGGCGCAGACGGGCTGCGGCGTCCCGTGCGGGTTGCTGTTGCGGCCCGAATGGGTGAGCTGTAGGACCGTATAGACATGCCCGTCCGCAGCCCCCTGGATCGCGTCGTTCATGCGCCGGAACGCCCCGACGTTTTCCGGCCGGATCCACAGCTGCGCGGCGTTGGACCGTCCCTGCTCGTTGACCGAAACCGACTCGATCCAGATCGCGCCCGCGCCGTTGCGCGCCATCTCGCAATAGCGCGCAATCGAGCGCTCGCTCGGCGCGCCGTCCTCGCAGGAGTCGAACCCCTCGATCGGCTGGATCAAAATGCGGTTTTTCACCGTTTTCGCCCCGATGCGCACCGGCGTGCCGAGGACGCCCGCGCCGTCGCTGTAGGGCAGCGAAACGCCGAGCGCCTGCGCGGCCTCGATCAGCTGCGCCGCGCTCTCAAAGCGAAAGGGCCGGTTTTTCATATCGCTCCACCTCTCGTTCAATTTGAATTTTATTATGTATACATTATTGCACTTAGCGAGGCGTATTGCAAGCGATTTATGAAGAAAAATGAATCTTGTAAATCTGAACAGAAAATCCATCGCGCGCTTGTGCAAATTGGCCGGTATGCGGCCGCGACGGCGCGCAAAAAAACGCCGCCTACCGGCGGCGTTTCCATAAGAAAACGAAGTGACCGCATCTGACGCAAAAAGCGCAGCTACAGCGTTCTCAAGGCTTGCATTTCGCAGCTCTCGGCCCTATGCCCTTGACCTTAACGCCCTTGACCTTAACGCCCTTGACCTTAATCCCGAAAAGTCCGCCCCTGACTTTTCGGGAAGAGGAGGAGCAAGGGAGCAAGGCGACGTTTTCCCGATCAGGGGAAACGGAGCCAAGCGGACTTTGCGACGACGAGCGACGACGAGCGACGACGTGGACGCGCAAAAGAATCCCCCGTGCGGCGCACGGGGGATTCGCCTGTCGCGGAGCTTTCTCAGCTGATCGTCAAGCGATCGGCGAGATTGTCGCGGACAACCGCGAGGTAGGTGGTGCCGGTGTTGACCTGAAGGTCCTCGCCGTCGGCCGTCTTGAAGACAAGGTTGGAGCTGTAGTCGCCCTTGCCCCAGGTGATCTCCTGATACTGGCCCTGCGAGAAATAGTAGCCGGTGCCGCCCGCCTGATAGTCGACCTTGACGAGGACGGTGCCCTCAATGTTGCTGATATCCGCAAAGAGGAGGATGACGTTGTCGAAGGCGAGCTGGGTGTTGTCGTTGCCCGCGTCGACCTGCGCCTTGCCGTATTGGCTCTTGAGGTATTTGGCGGTGGCTTCGTCATAGTCGAAGGTGCCGTCGCCACGATAGCTGGTCGAGAAGATCCACTCGACGTGGGAGGCCGGACCGTCGGTCGGCGTCACGACCGTGCCCTCCTCGACGAAGTTGAACATGGTGTCGTTGGTGGAGGAGGACTCGCTCTTGATTTTGGCCTTGGCGAGCGCCTCGTCGATCAGCTGGCCGGAGGTGAACTTGGTGTGCTCGATCGCGTAGGAGGAACGGCGCTCGGGCATGACATAGATCGCGGATTGCACATTGCCGCCGTCCAGCGTGCGGAAGTTGTGCTCGGCGACCGCCTTGTCGGCGTAGATCGAGGTGCCGATATGGACAACGATCGGATCCATCGGGAAGACGACCTCGAGGAACTGGTCGCGCAGCGAGCGGACCGAACCGATCAGCGGGACCTCGCGGGTATCCGCATACATCGCCATCATGCGGGTGATGCCGCCCTCGGTCTCCATCTCGACGATGACGTCGGCCTGGCTGATGCCGTACTGGGGCCAGCATTCATAGATGTTGTTGACCGAGACAGCGTACGGGCGCATCCCGACGCGGTCGCTGGCCATGTCGTGCTTGCCGGTCAGCGGGTTGAGCGCGTCCTTCGAGGCGCTGACGTCGACCGTTCCGTAATAGTTCGAGGCGCCGGCGAGCTCGTCCGCCACCGGGTCGAGATTGATGCCGCCGTTCCCGTTGCCGCTGTCATCGCCGCTGCCGAAGCAGCCCGCGAGGCAGAAAATAAGGGTCAGGCAGCAGAGTATGCTGAGAAATTTTTTCATGTTTCCTGATTCTCCTTTTTAGAGTCAACTAGTATTATACCCTATTGGACGACGAAAGTAAACTGCAAAACCGTGAACAAATCGCCAAAAAACCGGCGTTTTCGCCTTTCCCTTTTATTGCTTTTATTGGAAGGGATGAATTGTCCAAAACGCTTCACGCGGCGGGCGCGGCGCCGCGCGGTTTTATAAATTCACCGCGAAAAAGTCTCTTTTCCGGCGCGGGATATGGTATAATCACTGTAACGGCGTTCGCCTCGCCGCCGGGGCGGCAGCCGGCGAAGCCGCCGGTGATACCCTTCACGCTTCGCACGGTATCATAACCGGCCTTATCCCGATCCCTTTTGACGGCAATACCCGGCATATGGGCCTGTGTCCGCGAAAGACGGCCTTGCAGGCAGGGTCGTAGTTTAAGTGGAGAATTTTCGACAGATTGTTGCAGGTGATGTTATGAAAACACAGATTCGACCGATGACGGTGGTCGTCGTTGTGCTGAGCGTTGTGGTGGTCGCGTCGATGGCCCTGTGCGCCGTTTTCGTGCTCGGCGGCGACAGGCAGAGCGCGGCCGCGCGCCGCGAGGAGATCATCGCGCAGCTGTCGGCCGGCGACGCGCTGACGGTCGGGGAGCAGACCCTGCGCCCCGTGCTGTTCTCTGTTCGATTAAAGCAGGAGGAGCAGGCGGAGGAGCAGGCGGGGCCGCAGAGCGCGCCGGCGGAGCTCTCCTTCGGCGCACTGCGCAACGCGCTGTATTTTGCGGGCGAGCCGGACGCCGCCAACGTGAGCGTGTCGCGCGACGGCGCCGCGGTCTGGCAGGGGGAGGCGGCGGCGTTTGCCTCTTTCGTGCCGCCCGAGGACGCGCGGTATGACATCGAGGTGCGCGCCTCATATACCGGGGAGGACTACACGGCCGAGGCGGTCTACCGCTTCGGCGCGACCTACGCCGCCGCGCCCCGCTTCTGGCTGTCGGCCGGCTCGGTGCGTCAGGGCGACGCGCTTGTTTTGCGCGGCGAAAACCTGCGCGAGGGGGAGCTCGCCGTCTCGGTGCCCTATCCCTACACGCCGCAGGTGCACCGTGACGGCACCGCGATGAGCTGCATCCTTCCCTTCAATTTCATGCGCGAGGCAGGGGGCTATGCGGCGACGGTGAGCTATAACGGCGTCGAATATGAGGTGCCCTACGCGGTCACCGAGACCGAGTATGAGGTGCAGCATCTGACCATCAGCGCCTCTACGGTTTCTTCGACGGTCGGCAGCAGCTCGGCGGGCGACGAGATCGCCCAGAAGCTCTATGCTCTCTATCCCCATTTCACCGATGAGATCTATTGGAGCGACCTGTTTTTGCAGCCCTGCCAGGGCTCGATCACGACCGAATACGGCATCAAGCGCTACACCAATAATGCCTCGACCCCCTCGCGCCATGCGGGCATCGACATCGCCTGCGCCGAGGGCACGCCGGTCGCGGCGAGCAACACCGGTGTCGTTCTCTTTGCGGATTATTTGCAGATGACGGGCTATACCGTGCTCATCGAGCACGGACAGGGAGTGCACACGGTCTATTTTCACATGTCCGGCCTCAACTGCGCGGCGGGCGACACCGTGACGCGCGGCGACACGATCGGCTATGTCGGCATGACCGGCTACGCCACCGGGCCGCACCTGCATTTTGAGATGATGGTCGGCGACGTGGCGCTCAGCCCCTGGTATGCGTTTGACGGCACGGCCGGCTTTTACGAGGCGGCGCGGGCGGATTGAGAAAAGCCCTTTCAGACAGGCGAAAAAAAGAGAACACGGCCGTGAGGTGAGCGCGGAGCGCCCCTTTCCGGCCGGGACCTTGCCGCCGTGCGCGGCTGCCGGCCGGCTCGCCATATTAGACGTATTATGGGGAAGCCGGCTTTTTGCCCGAAACGCCGGCCTGCTGCAAGAGCTTCATAAGCTCCTCCGCCTTCAAAACCCTGCCGCACACGATGACCTCTTCATCGACCACGAGGGCGGGGGTGCTCATAACTCCATAGGCGGCAATCTGCGCGAAATCCGTGACGTGGTCAATCTCCGCTTCTATGCCGAGCTGCTCCAACGCCGCTTTTGCCTCCGCTTCAAGCCGGTTGCATTTTGCGCACCCGCTCCCCAGTATTTTTACGCTTACTTTCTCTCCTTTGGCCGGTGCCGTTTCCCTTTCGGAAGGGCGGCCGCCCCCACAACCGCAGGAAGTATTTTCTCTCTTTTTGGAATGAAAAAGCGCCATCATTTTTCTCCTTTTCCTGATAGAATTTTATTGTCTCACTTCTTAAACGAGCAGGAAGTGAAGCGCCTGAAACAGATACCCGACAAGTATGATGCCGACCGTGCAGATGCCGATAAACACCGCCAAAAGCTTTGGCT
Organism: uncultured Oscillospiraceae bacterium; assembly: GCA_964555125.1. Lineage (GTDB taxonomy): Bacteria > Bacillota > Clostridia > Oscillospirales > Ruminococcaceae > CAZKRQ01. The sequence goes on along the minus strand of CAZKRQ010000062.1, from coordinate 3,671 downwards.
TTACGGCCCTGCGAAGCATGATGAGAGACGGCAGGGACAGGGTGGTCACCGCCATCATAAAGGCCAATATCGCGCCGAGCTGGGCGCCCTTTGAATAAAGGGCCTCCGCGACGGGAATCGTGCCGAAAATGTCTGCGTACATCGGAACCCCGACCAGTGTCGCAAGAACGACCGAAAACGGGTTGTCGCCGCCCAACACCGTTTCAATCCAGTTTTCGGGTATCCAGTTATGGATACACGCCCCAATCCCCACACCGGCGAGTATATAGGGAAAAACCTTTCTGAAGGTGGCGCTCACCTGTTCCCGGGCATACAGGAGACGGTCCTTTTTTGTCAGGCCGGGCGAATCGGTCGCCACCCTTCCGGCCGTCTTGATATACGGCTCCACTTCGTTTTCCATCCGCAGCTTTTCGATGGCTGTTCCTCCGACAACGGCAATGGCCAAACCAACCAGGACATAGACAAGCGCTATTTTGGGGCCGAATATGCCCGTCAGCAGAACCAGCGAGCCGAGATCGACCATGGGCGAGGAAATCAGAAAGGAAAACGTCACGCCAAGCGGCAGCCCGGCGCCCGTAAAGCCAATAAAAAGCGGAATTGAGGAGCAGGAGCAAAAGGGGGTTACCGTGCCTAACAAAGCCGCAATACAGTTTGCGCCGATCCCGTGAAACCGGCCCAGAATCCGTCTGCTTCTTTCCGGCGGGAAATAACTTTGAATATACGATATGAAAAAAATCAGCACGCAGAGCAAAACCGTGATCTTGATCGTGTCATAAATAAAAAACTGAACACTGGCGCCCGCTTTGCTCCCCACGTCAAGACCGAAGGAGGACAGCGCCTTTTCGATGACCTGGTTGAGCCATCTCATGCCCAATATTTGATTTTGGATAAAATCCCATATGCTCTTGAACCCGTTCATAACCCCTCCAACGCATTTATACATTTATATTTTTCGATATATTGTGCTGTTTATAAGCCGCCGGCTTATTCGCAAGGCGGCTTACCCGTTACAGCGCAGGGGTCCTGTTCCCCTACCGCCGTGATTTCTTCCAGCAATCCCCGCGCCTTTTCTATCCCCTTCGGATGCAGGGAATAATACATCCATTTCCCTTCTCTTCGTCCTGCGACAATTTCAGCGTCACACAATATTTTCATGTGATGGGATAAGGTCGGCTGACCGATCTGGAGCTCTTCGACAAGCTTGCAGGCACATTTTTCCCCCTTTTGAAGAAGGCCCAATATTGCCAGCCTGTTTGGGTCACAAAAAGCCTTGAAAATCCTCGCCCTTTTTTCGTTCTCAGTCACTGCGCCGCTCCCTTCTCCTGTCGTCCGATTCATAGTATAAACAACATATCGAAATTTGTCAATATGTAATCTTGTCATTTTATAAATGACATATGGACGGGAAGGCTTTTCTCTGTCTGCGCGCAAAAACAGCGAAAAAAACACCCCGCCGCAATTGCAGCGAAGCGCTTTATGGTGACCCGTACGAGAATCGAACTCGTGTTACCGCCGTGAAAGGGCGGTGTCTTAGCCGCTTGACCAACGGGCCCTTTATATGCGGAAAGCCGATACTTTACAGGATCGGCTTTCCGCTTTTTGGTAGCGGATGCAGGATTTGAACCAGCGACACCCCGGGTATGAACCGAGTGCTCTAGCCAACTGAGCTAATCCGCCGAATGCGAAAATAATTATACAAATTTCATCGCAGTTTGTCAATGCCTTTTCGCGAGGAAAAAGCCGGGACGCGCCATTTTTGGCAGTTTATTCATATCAGAGCGGGATTTTGTCCGATGTTGCAGCAAAATCCCTAGGATAGCTCGGCCGCGGGCGGCTAACCGGTCAGAACTGATAGTAGATAAACCCGGAGGAGCCGAACCATCCAAAGCACAGCAGCGCTGCGACAAGAAAGAGGATCACGGCCCAACGCGCGCCGCCGGACAGGCGGCAAAGCACGAACCCGTCGGCTTCGCCGGATTTTGCGCTTGCGATAAAGCGGTATTCGAGCGCCATCACGAGCGCGAACACAAGGGCCACAACCAGAAGATTAACCTTCATATAGCCGCTCGAGCTGGCGACGATCGAGCGCATGATAGCGGTCACGCGCCCATATAGCGCCGAGATCGAGTATTCGCGGAACGCGAAGCAGCGGCGAAGCATCGTCGCCGCGACCTCGAAGCTCGGCGCGCGAAACAGCACGAAGACCAGGCACCACATCCCATACGCATACACCGTCTTGCAGGCGGCGAGCGCCGCGCGGGCAAGGCCGCCGGCGGGCGGGCGGCGCAGCCTTGGGCCATAAGCGCGCCACAGATCCTCGGCGACGCGCAGGACGCCGTTGGCCAGCCCCCAGAGCAGAAACAGCGCCGTGTTCCCGTGCCACAGGCCGCTGACGGCAAATACAAGGAGGATATTCAGCAGCTTGCGCGCATAGCCCCGGCGCGAGCCGCCGAGCGGAATATACACATAGCGGCGCAGCCAGCCGGTCAGCGAGATGTGCCAGCGGCCCCAGAGCTCGGTGATGCTGTGGGAAAAATACGGCGCGCGGAAATTTTCCTCCAGGCGGAAGCCCAGCGCGCGCGCCGCGCCCAGCGCCATATCGCAAAAGCCGGAAAAATCAAAATAAAGCTGAAAGCCGTATAGCAGCACCGCCGCGCAGATGCACAGCGGGTTGTCGTCGGCATAGTGGTTGTAGAAGGTGTCGACAAAGGTGCCCAGCCAGTCGGCGACGAGCAGCTTTTTCGCCATGCCCCACAAAAACCGCTGCGCACCCGCCGCGAGATTGCCGGCCGCAAAGGGGCGCTTTTGCCTGATTTGCGGCAGCAGCTCGCCGGCGCGCGGGATCGGCCCGAGCAGGATATGCGGGAAAAAGCAGACAAAAGCGGCGTAATCGATCAGATTTTTCTCCGGGGCGCAGTCTCCGCGCCGGACGTCGATCAGATAGCCGAGGGTGGAGAAGGTATAATAGCTCATCCCGATGGGGACACCGGACACAGACGCCGGCGCCCGGCCGAGCAAACGCCCGGCCAGAGAGGCGGCCGCATTGAAATATTTAAAGAAGCAGAGCAGCCCGAGCACGGCGGCGACGGCCAGAATAAATACGGCGCGCTTCGCCTTTTCGCCGCGCAGGCGCGCCATGACGCGGGCGGCGGCATAGGTCGCGAGCAGGTCGGCCGCGAGCCAGAGGCCGAATCGCGGCGACTGGCTGAGATAAAACCAGGCGCTCGCCGCCAGCAGCCAGAGACTGCTGCATTTGGACGGCAGCAGATAGTAGCCCGCCGCGGTGACGGCAAAAAACAGCGCGAATTGCACGCTGATAAAGGAGAGGGGATTCTCCGGGAGGAGGTTTTTCAACGCGGTGATGATTTCCATAGAAGCTCCCAAACCGTAATATACGATCTGTTTATACGATCAAACGATCTACAAATTGTGTAAAACCAAGAGCGCAAGGTCGCGGGGATTCCGTCCCCGCGCGACGGCCAAAGGGCCGCGGCCCTTTGGAAACCCGTGACGGCACGGAATGAGCAGAAGTGTGGCTGCATTCGGATAAATCGTCCGCCGCCATAAGCGGTGGTGAGATAGGAAAACAGAGCGCCCACCGGGCCTGCGAAGCGGGGCCGCTCGTCGTCGCGCGCACCGCTACCTCAAACACGCAGACAAGCTGCGTATTC
>CAZKRQ010000061.1:0-8990 GCA_964555125.1 uncultured Oscillospiraceae bacterium | reverse complement strand
GCACACAATGTATGTGGACAAAATACTCTATGACATCAAGGCCGTTCAAACGCTTTCAAGGTTAAACCGCTGTCACCCCCAAAAGCACGATACGTTTGTTCTGGATTTCGCCAACAAACCCGAAATGATAGAAGAGGCGTTTTCGCGTTATTACCGCACAACAATTTTGTCAGGGGAGACGGACCCGAATAAACTGTATGATTTGATTTCCACAATGGAAAGCTATCAGGTTTACTCGAGCGATGACGTGGAGAGACTGGTGGGTCTGTATCTGAACGGTGCTGAACGCGACAGGCTTGATCCTACGCTGGATGTCTGCACAGTAATCTATAAGCAGCTTGATACAGACGATCAGATCAAATTCAAAAGCGCGGCAAAAGCATTTGTTCGTACTTATGGATTTCTTGGAGCAATTCTCCCTTATGGTAACGCGGATTGGGAGCGCCTTTCCATTTTCCTAAACCTCTTGATACCCAAGCTGCCGTCTCCCCGCGACGACGATTTGTCGCAGGGCATCCTTGAGGCGATCGATTTGGAGAGTTATCGCAACGAGGCGCGTGAGTCCATATCCATCAAGCTGGAGGATTCCGATTCCGAGGTTGCGCCCGTCCCCGCCGGCAAGGTCGGCCACATTGTCGAGCCGGAGATGGATCGCCTTTCCGTGATCTTGTCCGACTTCAACGATATGTTCGGCAACATCAACTGGAACGATGCGGATAATGTGCGCAGGCAGATTCTCGAAATACCCGCTATGGTTTCCAGGGATGAGAAATACCAGAACGCGATGAAAAACTCCGACGAACAAAGCGCAAGGCTTGAAAGCGAGCGGGCTTTGCAGCAGGTCATCTTCGCTATTATGGCGGATAATATGGAGCTGTTCAAGCAGTTTCAGGACAATCCGTCCTTCAAGAAGTGGCTGTCCGACCTTGTATTTAACCTCACCTATAACAAAGAAGGAAAACCTTATGAGATGCCGCCGCAGGAACACAAGGCCACTGTTCACGACTTTGAGCCACAGTTGGAGATGTGAATGGTAGCAGAGAATCAAACGTCTTGCGAAGAAAAGAAAAAATAATGCAAGGCTTATTCTGGTGTTGATGTTACTTTGTAAGCAAGGGCTTTTGTTCCTGCAAAGACTCGAAACAGCGTTTCCCGGCAGCGCCGGGAAACGCTGTTTCTGCTTGTTGAGGGCCGTCCCAAACCCTTTGGACAGCTCCTCGTCGTCACAAAGCTCCGCCTGCGGCGAAAACGAGGTTCGCCGGCTCGCTCCTCCTCTCTGCACGCAATCCGCTTCGCGGGGCTTGCCATCTTCGCGGAGTGAAAAACAGTAAGCCAGCTCTTTGCCGCCGCTATCGAATAGCGGCAAGTGGGGAAGGGATTGTCCGGCTAATTCCCGAATCCCGTTCAAGCGATTTTATAAATCGTTCGATTTTCGCCGCGGCACGATGGAAAAGCAGGTTCATGTTTTGTCAACCACTGTTTGACAAAGCATCTCCTTCAGCTTTTGCGCGGCCGGGCTCAAGGAGAAGGCAGGATTCTGCGCAAGGCAAATTTTTCTCGACGGCAATGCTTCTTTCAGTTTCAAAACACAAACAGACTCCGTTTTCTTCGTGATTTCCAGCAAATCTTTTGGTATGAAGCCGATACCGAGATCATTCTCGACCAGCAAGAGGAGCTGGTCAATTGTTGCGGCCTCCACACAGGGGGAAAAAATGAAGCCCCTTTTTACAAACAGATCCGAGTAAAATCGATAAGTCATAGTCTGGTCACCCAAACAGACAAGAGGATATTCTGTAAGCTCGGCGAGGGAGAGCTGGCGCTGAGCGAGCTTTTCATACGATTTTCCACAAACCGCAATTTCAGGTATTTCTTTTAAAACAACGCTTGACAGATCCGCCGACAGCTCCGATTGCGTCGTGACAACGGCAATATCTACCAAATGGTTTTTCAGAGCTGTGAGGGCCTGCGGTGTAGAGTGATTGTGCAACCGAATATGGATGCCCGGATATAGCCTGCGATATTCCTTGAGCATGGGAAGCAACAGACAGTGCAGCGCGATTTCGCTCGCGCCAATAGAAATCGTTCCCTGCTGTAAATCGTGCACGGCGGTCATTTCCCGTTCGCCCGCTTCAATGTGTGCGAAAGCGATGCGGATATGCTGATACAGTTTTTCGCCCTCGCCGGTGAGCTGCACGCCATGGCGCGAGCGGAAGAACAGAGCACATCCGAGCTCTTTTTCAAGATTTTTTATTGTGCGGGTAATATTCGGCTGATTGCTGCAAAGCATTTCGGCGGCCCGGGTTATATTGCGGCATTTGGCGACATAGTAAAAAACTCTATAGTGATCATAGCTGATGTTCATCGGTTTACCTTCTCCATATCATGTTAAATTGACATGTTTATGTGCTGAATTTATATTTTACATATGAATCAAACAGTATTATAAATAGAATCGTACCGTAAAATCAAGGCCGAAAGACAAAAGTAGAGTGCTCGGCAGAGCTTGTATTTGTGCTTTTTCCGCCGGCGCCGGGGGAAATGTGCGAATCGATGATCTAAACGGACGCTGCATGACAGGCACTCATCGGTGGAGGAGAGAGCACATGACGAAGGATTTAACCATAGGTAAGCCGCAAACAATATTGTGGAAATTTTGTCTTCCTCTTTTTGGAAGTATTTTGTTTCAGCAGCTCTATAATATCGCCGACAGCTGGGTTGCCGGAAAATTTATAGGAGAGCGCGCGCTGGCCGCTGTTGGAAACAGTTATGAAATCACATTGATATTTATCGCCTTTGCGTTTGGCTGTAATATTGGCTGCTCGGTGACTGTGTCACAGTATTTCGGCGCAAAAAAATATGAAAAAATGAAAACAGCGATTTACACAGCAATGGTGTCAACTGCCGTGCTCTGCGCTGTTCTGATGCTGGTTGGCGCTGCTTTTTCCGAGGTGCTGCTGCATTGGATCAATACCCCGGCGGATGTGTTAGCAGATTCCCAATTATATCTGGACATTTATATAGCGGGTCTGCCGTTTGTTTTTTTCTATAATGTTGCCACCGGGATTTTTTCAGCGCTTGGGGATTCAAAAACACCGTTTTTCTTTTTGGCGGCATCCTCTACCACAAATATTGCCGTTGATATTCTGTTCGTGGAAGCATTTCATATGGGCATCGCGGGCGTGGCGTGGGCAACGTTTCTATGTCAGGGAATCAGCTGCGTTCTTGCGACGGCAGCGGTGCTGTATCGTCTGAGAGAATTTAAAACCGTGGAAAGGGCCAACCTGTTTTCGTTGCAGATCTTCAGAAAGTTCGCAGCGATCGCTGTGCCGAGCATTTTACAGCAAAGCTTCATTTCCGTTGGGAATATCATCATTCAAAGCGCCATCAACAGTTTTGGCACCTCTGTCATGGCGGGATATTCCGCAGCGGTAAAATTGAATAATCTCGTTATCACTTCACTGACTACGCTCGGGAATGGCATTTCCAATTACACAGCGCAAAATCTCGGAGCAAAGAAGTTTTCGCGCATTAAATCCGGATTTTTCGCAGGAGTCAAACTGGTGTGGATGCTATGTCTTCCAATCTGTCTGCTCTATTTCTGCTGCGGGACACAGCTGCTGCGTTTCTTTATTGACAAGCCGACGCCTGAGGCGATTTATACCGGCGTTGTTTTTCTGCGAATTCTCTCGCCTTTCTATTTCGCCGTGTCGTCGAAGCTGGTTGCCGACGGCGTTCTGCGCGGTGCGGGGATGATGAAAAAATTCATGATCGCCACCTTCACCGATTTAATTCTTCGCGTTGTTTTGGCGCTTCTGCTATCCCGGACCGCTCTGGGCTCGACGGGGATATGGTGCGCATGGCCGATCGGTTGGAGCATTGCGACGGTTTTCTCCATTTTCTTTTATCGTTCCGGGAAATGGTCCGAAACCAAAGCTGCGAAATGAAGGGAAGGTCTTAGCAGCCGGCATAATGGGGATAAAAACGCTAAGACATCAGGGTATAGAGCCTGTTGACGGACAAGCTTTTTGACCACCCCGGCAAGATTCGCAGGGAGAGAAAGTCATATTGTGGGGAAGTGTTAGATGAAGAAACGGCGGCGCAGCTCGTCTTTGAAGTTTCGCTTGCGCCGAAGCAGCAGCGCGCAGACGCCGAGCAGCGCGCAGGGGACCAGAACGTACACCGACCACGACGGAAGAAGAGGACGGCCGAGATAGAAGCAGATCAAAAGGTCGATGCAGACGGAGAGCAGGGCCGCGCCAAAGAGAACATATGCGGCGCGCAGCAGGATGCCGGGCGCGCTGCGCGCGAACAACACCGCAACCCCGAGAACGACGGCGCAGGAAACGGCGACAACGGGCAGGCCGAGCCGCCAAAACCAGCGCCCGTTTGACAGGCGGCAAATCAGATAAACGTATACGGCGATGATCGCGCCGTCAAAGGCAAGACAGCGAAGCGGGGCCGGTTTGCGGAACAGCATGGGCACGAAAACGCAGACGAACAGCAGCGCGAGCGCGCCCACAACATACAGAGACCAGCTCACGCCGCCGCCCGCGATGAGATCACAGAAAAGCGTGATGATCGCGGGGATGAGCAGGAGAAGGCCCGCGATCGAAACGAGGAACCTTTTATCGATGCGTTCTGAAATTTTTTCAACGCGGCTGGGGTAGGGATAGCTGCGGTCGCCGGTATGGTGCGGTTGGGCGGGGTTGATGATTTCGGTCCCGCAGAGCGGGCAGCGGTCGAGGCTTGGGTCGAGCTCGACGCCGCAATTGACGCAATAGGACATACGGATCGCCTCCGATTTTCAGATATGGGCGTTTTAATTCAAACAAAAAATTAGCATAGTGGCAAATCAGGGCGGATCGCGGAGCGCAGGGCCCCGGCCTGCCCGACAAGCGGAACTCATCGGAAGCGCCGGTGCTGTGCGGCCAATGCAGGCCGGCAAGCGGGCTTCGACGGAGGTTATCGCTGATTGCTCTCGATTTTAACGGGGATGCCGAGCTTGACAAGGCGTGTGAAGAATTCGCGCTCGAGCAGGGGCTCGCGAATGGTGCGGGTAAAGTTGAGATAGAGCGTTCCCCGATAGGAGAGGCCCGCGAGCACAACGCGGTTGGAGGAGAGCGGACCGAGAATAAAATCCATGCGGGTCACATGCCGCTCCATCTCCGGGGGAAGGGAGATCGCGCCGAGGTTGGAGAAGCTGCTCGCGGTCAGGCTGTCGCCGACAAAATTATAAACGGTTTTCATCGCGATGTTCTTGATGAATAGCGGCATAACGCGCAGGAACGGGTTGCGCTCGGAGCGCACATTGGTCGTGATGCGGGCGGTCAGGTTTTTAGGCGTGACCTCCGCGCCCATGAAATGGTGCACCGCCATGAGAATCTCATCGAAGCTGTATTCGCCGTATTTGGGCTCGATGCCGGGATTGACATAGCTGGCAAAGTTGCGCATGGTGCGGCTGGGGAAGAACCGGCGCAAATTGACGGGCACGTTGACCTTGACCGGCTTGAGGCGCCGCTCGTTGCGGCATTCCCGCCGTTGAAGCGCGTCGATCGCCTGAATCTGCACCGCGACGAGATATTCCGTCAGGCTGACCCCTTTTTCCCGCGCGCGGGAGAGCACCGCGTCGGCGGGCACAAGGCCGGTCGTGATGTGGCAGAAGCCGTCCGGCTCATCGGTGCCGGTGATATGGTAGCTGTTTGCCTCCCGCCGGCTGGCCTGCCAGCGGCCCGTGTTGCCGGTAAAGCCGTCTTCATATTCTTCGGGCTGCGGAGCCTGTGCACAGTCGAGGATTTCATTGTCGCGCGGGATCGCGCAGCCGTCGCGCAGACGCAGATATTCCGCCACAAGGGTTTTGAGAAAACACAGCCCGCCGGTGCCGTCGGCCAGCACGTGGTAGGTCTCGAGGGCGATTCGATTGTGATAATAGCGCACGCGAAACAGAAAACCTCCGTTTTCAGAGGGCTTCATGCGCACGCAGGGATTGTTGACGTCGGGCTGCACCGGCGGATGCCCCTCGAGATGCTCGAGATAATACCAGAACATGCCGCGCCGCAGGCGGGAAGAAAAGCCCGGAAAACGCCGCAGGGTGCTCGCGAGCGCCTGATCGAGCAGCGTGGGGTCGACCGGCTCGTCGATATGCGCCGAAACGCGGAACAGCGCGTTCCAGTTGCGGCGCGCGGCGGCGGGATAGATCAGCGCGGCGTTATCCAGCTTCATCCATTTGGGCGGCTTTTTCACGGCGTTCACTCCTTGATAAATGCGCAGATTTTTTCGAGCGCCCGCTGCGCTTCGGGCAGAGGAAAGACGACGAAAACATGCCACATGCCCTCCACCACCTCAAGGGTCGACGCACAGCCGCACTCGCGCAGCCTGTCGTGCAGCCGGGTCGCGTCGTCGCGCAGCAGCTCGTCGCTGCCCGCGATAATCAGGGAGGGGGGCAGGCCGCGCAGGTCGCCGTATAGCGGCGAGACCAAAGGGTCTGTCAAATGGTCGCCGGCATAGAGCTGCGCGTAATACGCGAGGGACTCCCGCACGAGAGAGGGGTCGTGCTCGAGGTTGCTCTGATAGGATTCGCCGGTCATCGCCAGGTCGCTCCAGGGCGAAAGGGCGACAATCGCGTGCGGCTGGGGCAAACCCAGCTCCTTGAGCCTGAGACACAGGCAATAGATCAGCCCGCCGCCGGCCGATTCCCCCGCGAGGATGATATTCTGCGGCGCATTGCGCTCGAGCAGCCGCTGATAGGCCTCCAGCGCGTCGTCGACCGCGGCGGGAAAGGCGAACTCGGGCGCGAGACGGTAGGCCGCGCAGAGAACCCTCAAGCCGGCGCGCGACGCGAGCAGACTGCCGAAGCCGAGCGCATAATCGAGATGCCCGGCGGTATATCCGCCGCCATGCAGATAGAGGATGACGCGCTGCGACGCGTCGGGCTCTTTGGGGATCGCCCACGCGGCCTTAAAATTCTCAAACGGCTCGGGGATATAGTCGACCTTTGAGGCGGCGGCGCGGGCGCCCAGCTCGCCATATTTATTCTGCACAATACGCGCGTCGCGAATCGTTGCCCGCCGCACGATCGGTTTGAGCAGCCGCAGCTGCTCACGCAAAACCTTGCTCACAAAACTCGGCATAACTACCTCCTGTCCGAGTAAGTATAGCACAAATTTGCCTGCGCGCACAGCAAAACGGCGCCGCTTTAAAAATAAAGTTTGGCTTTTGCGGCGGGATGGATGCGGCCGGGGCTTTTTTTCAAAGATCCGCTTGCGGGGCTCTGCGCGGGGAGCGGAGAAGGGGGCTTGATTTTGTGCTCGAATCCTTCTGCATCATACGATATGGCATATTGAAGCGTGTTTCCTCCCAAAGAGGTTGGTCGATGTTTGCGCGTGATGGAGGAGGCCGTCGGTGAAAAAGGTGGAGAGCGCATCCGCATAGCGGGAAAGACATCGCGCCGGCGCGCCGGATTGGCAGTATACCAAGTTCATGTTGGGGCAGAGGATTTTGCCTAAAACCGCCGCCGCTGCCTTTATGGTGTGTTTTCTCCGACGAATTCATGCGCGATCGCGGCCCGCGCGGGGCTCCTCCCTTGCATTTCGGCGGATTTCTGCTATGATAAAGCATAGAGAAAAACGGCCGTCGGGGGCGAGAGAGCGGCGCCTTGCGCCGGAGCGGGCGAGGCAAAGGAGACAGGAATGGCAGGGGCATTGGACGGGGTCAAAATACTCGGATTCACACATTTTGCGCAGGCGCCGTATGCGCTTCAGCTTTTGGGCGACCTCGGCGCGGATGTGATCAATATCGAACGGCCGGGCATCGGCGACTTTAACCGCGCGTTTCTGCGGCAGGAGAAGCTGGGCGGGGAGAGCCCGTTTTTTCTCGCGATGAACCGCAACAAGCGCAGCCTGACGCTCAACCTGAAAGCGCCGCAGGCCAAAGAGATCGTCTTTGACCTGATCCGGCAATCGGACGCGGTCGTCACCAATTTTCGCCGCGGCGCGCTGGAAAAACTGGGCTTTGGATACGAGGCGGCGCGGCAGGCCCGGCCCCGGATCGTCTATTGCGAGGCCGTGGGCTACGGCGACGGCGGCCCTTATGCCGATCTGCCGGGGCAGGATCTGCTCGCGCAGTGCCTGACGGGGTTCCCGACGATCGTCGGCCCCGACATCGACGGCCGGCCTATTTCGGGCGGCCCCTATATCGTGGATATGTATAGCGCGATGGTGCTCGCGACCGGCCTGGTCAGCGCGCTGTATCACGCGCAGAAAACGGGCGAGGGGCAGCGCGTCGAGGTCAACCTCATCAATTCCAGCCTGCATTTGCAGGCGCAGGAATTCTCCTATTATCTCAACACAGGGGAGATCCCGAAACGGCCGAAAAATCATTCGGGGCATATCCTACAGGAAGCGCCCTATGGCATTTATAAGACGGCGGACGGATGGATGTGTTTTTCGACCAATATGGTGGAGCATGAGGCCGAAAAGGTCGCGACGCTCGGCCGTCTGCTCGGCATCGAAAACCTCAACGCCGTCATGCCCAACAAAGAGGTCATGATGCGGGATCGGGACAAAATCCACACCCTGCTCGAGTCGGCGCTCGTCAAACAGCCGACCGACCACTGGCTTCGGGAATTTCAGGCGGTCGGGTTCTGGTGCGCGCGGGTCAACGACTATGCGCAGGTGGAAAAGGATCCGCAGGTGGTCTATAACGGCATCATCAAGGAGATCGAGCACCCCACGGCGGGCGTCTATCGCGCGATCGGCGCGCCCTTTACGATGAGCGAGACGCCGCCGGAGATTCGCCGCCCCGCGCCGCTGTTGGGCGAGCACACCGATGAAATCCTCACGGAGCTCGGCTATGACGCGGAAAAGATCGCGCGGCTGCGCGAAGAGGGCGTGGTGTAAGGGGAGCGGCGGAATGAGAGAATCCAACTATGAAAAGGCCAAGCGTGCCGCGCAGCGGCTCTATTTGGAGCATGACCGGCGGCAGATCGCCGCGCG
>CAZKRQ010000060.1:0-9026 GCA_964555125.1 uncultured Oscillospiraceae bacterium | reverse complement strand
CCGGTGCGCGCATTCCGCTGCGTCTCCTTTTCCGAAAAAGGTCCCGCTGCGCCTACGCTGCTCGCTTGCCTGTGCCCTTTGGGTACAGGCAAGCTCGTCACGCTCCGGCTTGCTAGCAACCTTTTTCGGGCGCGCGTAAACCGAAGCTTACACATCTGAAATAGGTCAAATTCTTTTCATGGCTTTAAAGGATACCGCAGTCTTCATTCGTCTGCGGTGGTTAGCTATATACACAACTAAATGTATTTTAAGAACATGCAACGCAACAGGATCAAAATGTTTTGTCCAGACAGTTGCACATTATAAAATAAGCCATAACAGTCAAATTGCCTGCTGTGGCTCTTGCTGCATTGCAGATAATGGACCTATTTAAGATAATAACGCAGCTAAAACTCTATATTTCACAACCGAACTACATCAGCGGCGCAAACAGACAGATATTGCGAATCTTTCCTAACCTATATATTCACACAGTGCCGCTATCCACGGATTGCCGCGCAAAAAAGGATAACGCACGCGTTATCCTTTTCTTTCTGTCTTTACATAGATAATAAGCACAGGGGGGCATTTTCGGATTATCTGACTCCCCAATCCCTTGCCATCTTTTAATCGTTCAAAAACGCGTACCGCTCCATCGCGTCCATGACGGCGCGGACGTTCTCAAGGGGAACGCCCGGATAAAGTCCATAGATCATCATGAGGCCGCCCTGCGGGCAGGAGATCTTTTCGGCCTCCTCGCGAATCAGCGCGTCGACCTGCGACGGCGTGCCGAAGGGGGTGACCGACTGACGGTCGATGTCAAGGTCAATACAGATCCTGCCGCGGAATTTTTCCGCGATCCAGTCCACGCCGTTGACCAGATCCTGCAAATTGAGCACGTCTACGCCGCCCTCGATTAGCGCGCCGCACAGCGAGCGGATATTCCCGTCGGAATGCATATGTATGGCGATGCCAGCCTGACGCGCGGGCGCCATCAGCCGTTGATAGGACGGCTTGATGAACCGCTCGAAATCCGCGGGGCTGAGCATGGGGCCGGTCTGCATCCCCAGATCCTCCGGGATGCGGATCATGTCGACCCCTGCGCGGACGAAGTGCTCGATCTGCGCGAGGTTGAACGCCTCCAGCCGCGCGATCAGGTCCCACAGCCTTGGCTCGTCGTCCATCATATCATAGAGAACGTTTTCATAACCGCGCAGATCGACCAGCTGCTGGAAGGTGTGTCCATGGCGAAGATCGCCGTAGGTCATCTCTCCGCGCGCGCTGCGGTCCGCGCAGTCCTGCTCGAATTCTTTCCAGTCGATGGGGTAAAGCCCGGTGCTGGCTTCCGGGTCGGGGAACACATATTGGTCGTACAGCCCCCAGTCGGACAGCGGGTGCTCGTGGACCGAGCCGACAATGCCGTCCATCGCGGTTTCCCACCGGCAGCCGAAGCCGTCGACATAGGGCTCGCTCCTGCGCGCGACGGGCGCAAATTCCGGCGCAAACGTCCCCTGTGGGCGGTGAAAGCCCGGGAAAAGGAACGGGTGCGCCTCCATCAGGTCAAACAGGGCCTCGGGCTCATAGGCGCGCCAGCAGGCCTCGTTGATGTGAAAGGTCATGGGGATATAGTCCGGCCGCTCAAAGCGAACGGAGCGCAGCAGGTTGTCCTTTGAGCTTGAGCTGGTTGACGCGTACATAAAACCTCCTGTTCAGTTCAGCGCGAGTTCCATAATCCTCTGCCCGGAGAAATCGGGCCGTTCCACGACCCCCTTCATCCGGCCCTCGTGCATGACATAGATGCGGTCGCACATGCCGATCAGCTCGGGCATCTCGGAGGAGATCATCAACACGCTTTTGCCGGCGGCGACGAGGTCGCTGAGAATTTTGTAAATCTCGGATTTCGCGCCGACATCGATGCCGCGCGTGGGCTCGTCGATCACAAAGATGTCGGCGTCCTGCATGAGCCACTTTGCAATCACGATTTTCTGCTGGTTGCCGCCGGACAGGGACAGCGCCGGCGTCTGCGCATCGGGCGCGGAGATAGCCAGCTTTTGCATAAACTCCGCCGCCTGCTCCCGCTCCTTCTTTTTGTTGAGCAAACCGTGGCGCGATATTTTTTTCAGCGCGGCGAGGGTGATGTTGTTTTCCACCGACATGGGCAGAACAAGCCCCTGTTTTTTTCGATCCTCGGTGACGAAACCAAAGCCGTCGCGCACCGCCTCGGAAAACCGGGTATAGGCGACCGCTTTGCCGCGCACGGTGATCCGGCCCGCATCGCAGCGGTCGACGCCGAGGATCGCGCGCGCCAGCTCGGTCCGGCCGGAGCCGACCAGCCCCGACAGCCCGACGATCTCGCCCTGCCGCAGCGTGAGCGACAGGTTGTGCAGACGCTCCCCCTGGGTCAGGCCGTCGACCTCCAGCACGGTTTCGCCGACAGGAACCGCCTGCTTGGGATATTCATTGACAATGTCGCGGCCGACCATCATCTTGATGAGTTCCCGGCGGCCGGTTTGAGAGACCAGATTTTCTCCGGCGACCCTCCCGTCGCGCAGAACCGTGAGCGAGTCGCAGATCTCGAAAATTTCATCCAGACGGTGCGAAATATAAATGATGGTGATGCCCTTTTGCTTGAGGCGGCGCATGGTTTCAAACAGAACGCGCAGCTCCTTGTCCGTCAGCGTCGCGGAGGGCTCGTCCATAATGATAAGCCGCGCCTGATCGGTCAGCGCCTTGCAGATTTCGACGATCTGCTGCTCCGAAACGCTGAGCCCGCCCACCTCGCGGGCAACATCCATCTCGATGCCGAGGTCGCGCAGGATAGCGCCGGCCTGTTCGTAAACCTGAGACCAATCGACGAGGCCGCCCCGGGCAAACAGCTTGCCCATAAAGATGTTCTCGGCGACCGTCAGCGTTTCGACCAGCTTGATCTCCTGATGCACGACGCTGATGCCCAGACGCTTCGCGGCGGCGGGGCTCTCAAGCTTTACGGCGCTGCCGTTAAAGTAGACTGTCCCGCTGTCCGGCGTATAGACGCCGGAGGCGATTTTGATCAACGTCGACTTCCCCGCCCCGTTCTCGCCCAGAAGCGCGTGAATCTCCCCTGCGCGCACGGAAAAGCTCACATCGTCGAGCGCCCGCACGCCCGGGAATTCCTTTGTGATGTGGTCGAAGCGAAGGATCTCCATCCGAATGCCCCCTTATGCGTTTGTCTGGCTGCGGAAGGTGTCGAGGCCGACCGCGACGGCGAGAACGACCCCCTTGAGCACGTCCTGATAGAAGGAGTTGACGTCGAGCAGTGTCATGCCGTTAAAAAAGGTGGTCAGAAAGATCATGCCGAACATGACGTTGATCGCCTTGCCCTTGCCGCCGGTGAGGGATACGCCGCCGATCACGCAGCCGGTCACGGTGTCGAAGGCGTAGCCGGCCCCCGAGCCGGGGTGGCCGGAATCCAGCCGGGAGACGAGGATGACCGAAGCGAACGCGGCGAGGGTGGAGCCGATGACAAAGGTGAGCAGGGTGTATTTTTTGGTGTTGATGCCCGACAGATACGCCGCCTCGCGATTGCCGCCGAGCGCATAGATCTTTCGCCCGAAATTGAGCCGGTCGGCGACAAACCACGCGATCAGGAACACCGCGAGCATGATGATGACCGGCACGGGCACGCCGAACGTTTGCAGGTCGCCGATCACCCCGCGGCCCAGCCAGGAAATGCTTTTGGGCAGCTTGGTGATGGGGGTCGCGTTGGTGTAGACATAGGTGAGGCCCTGCGTGATCGAAAGGGTCGCGAGGGTCGCGATAAAGGCGGGGATATTGACGCGGGTCACCATGAGCCCGTTGAGCAGGCCGACCAGCGCGCCGATGGCCAGCGCCGCCAACGCCGCGAGCACAGGGTGAACGCCGTTGGCGACGATCAGATTCGCAAAAATTACGCCCGACAGCGCGATGGTGCCGTCGACAGAGAGGTCGAACGCGCCGCCGATCATGATAAAGTATTGCCCGCAGGCGGCAATCGCCACGATGGAGGCCTGGCGCAGCATAGTGAAGAAATTGCTCGACGTCAGAAACTTACCCTTGCAGGCAAAGGTCAGGATCACGCACAGCACCGCCCACGCGATAATGATAAAGTATTCCTTGACAAAGGATTTGACGCCGCGGCCACGCTGGAGGGCGCCGGCTCCTTTCGCTGTTTTCATCGTTTACTTCCCCTCTGTAAATCTTGTGAAATCAGGCCCTGTAGCTGCGCACCTGCTCCATCAGGCGGTTTGCCGCGTCGATGTCCGGCACGCCGTTGACGTTGAAGAACATGTTGCCCGGCAGCTCGTGCGCGCGCAGCTTTTGCAGCATCAGCTCATACGGCATCTCGACGTGGACCGGGATGTCGCCCCGCAGCTTGTCGAGCTTGTCGAGGATCATATAATTTTTGACGGGATTGTGGTTTTCGTCGAGCAGATTGATCGACTTGACCCCTTTCAGGCGAACGGCATGTTCGATCAGATGATGGCCGTTGCTGTGGATGTGAAAGACGCCGCCGTCATAGTGAGCAAAGACCGTTTCGACGTTCTCCTCGCCCCAGCGCTCAAAATCCTCCACCGAGGTCATGTGGAACGGGTCGAGGCTCTCGGAAACGATTCGGCCCGGCACCCACTGACACTGATTGCTGACCGTGCCGCCGCGGAACAGGCCGCAGACCTCAAAATAGGTGTCCTGCACCCAGAAGTTGACCTCGCGCGCCAGTTTGAACACCTGCTCGACGATGTCGGGGTGGTCGAGCATATCGTAATACCTATTCGTGCCGCCGCGCAGCTCGAGGATGAAGTTCAGCCCGTCGATGAGGATAAAGTGGCTCACGCCGTATTTGCCCCTGGACTTCTCGGCGAAATAGCGAAGCTGCCGCAGATAGATTTGCGCCCATTCGCTTTCGGTGTCCAGCCGCAGCGCCAGCATGTCCTCCGCCCTGTCGATGCAGGGGACGCCCATTGAGGAGACCCAGCCCCAGTCGGTGTTGTTCATAAAGTGGATTTTGCCGCCGACGATCGCCGTATAGAGCCCCTCGTCAAACTCCGAGAGATAGGCGGCGGGGATGGAGTCGTCCAGAATGTCGGTACGCTCTTTCAAATAGGCGTCCCAAAACTGCTCGCGCTCGACCATGTCGGGGTATTCGCAGTGGGTCTCCGGGTGGCGCGCCGCATATTGGCGGATCGCCTCGCTGGGCACGTTGGCTTTGGCGAAGATCTCGTCCTTCGCCTTTCCCGAATAGAGGCGGGTCAGCCGGTCCAGGGTCTGTTCAAGGTCGGTTTTATATTTCATCTCTTGCCCTTTCAAAAGGGCTTCGGCGTATCGGTGAATACGCCGAAGCTCGATCGTCTGTTACTCGCCGTAAACTTCCTTATAGTTGTCGTAGGTGCACACCGCGATGTCGACCAGATACTCCTTCTCGACCGTTTTGCCCGCATAGTAATCGTCGATGCAGTCGTAGATGCCCTTGACGAACAGATAAGGCGAAACGATGATGTCGGCGACGATATATTCGTCGTTGGTCGAAAGCGCCTCATAAATCTCGTCGCCGAAGCCTCCGCAGGAATAGATCTTCGCGACCGTGTTCGACGCCTCAAGCGCTGCGCGCGCGCCGAACGCGCCGGGGTCCTGCGCCGTGAAGATCACGTCGATGGTCTCGCCCGTCTGCAAGATGCTCTCCATGGTGGTCATCGCCTTGTCGCGGTCGCCGTCATAATCCTGCTCGGCGACGATGGTGTAGTCGCAGCCCGAGGCGTCGAGCCCGGCCTTAAAGCCCTGTCCGCGCTGGATGAGATTCTCGAGCGAGTTGACGACCAGCATCGCCACGTTGCCCTTGCCGCCCAGCTCGTTGTTGATATATTCGCCCGCCTTCAGGCCGAGGTTATAGCCCGTGTCGTAGACGTCCCAGCCGACGAAGGAGAAGAAATCTCCGCCCGACGGGCAGGTGCCGTAGGTCAGCACAGGCGTGCCGGCGGCGACAAGGTCGTCGATCGTCGAGACGATGCCGTTGTCGTCGACCGGCGCGATGCACATCAGGTCGACGCCCTGGCTTTGCAGGTTCTCGATATGCTCGAGCTGCTTGGTGAAGTCCGCGTCCGCGTCGGTGATAAAGACCTCATAGCCGCGCTCCTCTCCCTGCTTGGCGAATTCATCCGAAACGCCGACATACCATTCGTCCTTGAGATAATAGAGCGACACGCCGATCTTTTTGGCGCCGTCGCCGCCCTCAGGGTCTCCCTGCTCCTGCGGCGTCTTTTCCCCGGCGCAGCCCGCCAGCAGAGACAACGTCATCATCAAAGCCAAGAGGATTGCAATACACTTTTTCATCAGTTTTCTCCTTTTTTGAATTGATTATCATAATTATTTTTTCAAATAATTATCTCACGCTTTGCACGAACGCTCGGAAATTTTCGACAGGCGTGTCGCGCGGCACCTCGCAGCCGGGGCTGAGGATAAAGCGGCGGCGCCCCGGTTGCAGCAGGCTGCGCGCGGCGGCGGCGATCTCCTCCTCAGAGCCGCAGAGAAGCAGGACGGGGTCGAGGTTGCCCTTGATGCAGAGCTTTTCGCCCGCAAGCTCAAACGCCTGCGCGACGTCGACGGGGTGGTCGATATTGACAATGTCAAACCCGATTTCGGCCGCATAGCGCAGCAGGTGCGCGGATTTTCCACAGATGTGGTATTTGAGCTTGAGCTGCGGCCGCTCGCGGCGGATGGTCTGCACGAGCCGTCTGGTCGCCGTTAAAAAGTGCGCCTCATAGATTTCCGGCGAGACGAGGGAGGCCATCGCGTCGCCGACGCCGACAATATCCGCGCCCGCGTCGGCCTGCGCAACTGCGAAGCGCGCGCCGAGCTCGGTCGTGAACTGAACGAGCTCTTCAATGAACGCCGGCTCCTCGATGATGTCAAGCATGAAGTCGTTCATGTCATAGAGGGTGCCGGCGCTTTGCAGCGGCGCTTCGATCCAGCCTGCGACCGCCTTCTCCGCCCCGAAGTGGGCTTTGACGGCGCGGACGCCCTCGATCTTGTCGCACAGACGCGCGCTCTTTTCGATGTCCGGCTGTTGCAGCGCAGGATGCTCACGGTCCGCGATCGCCTGCCGGACGACGTAGGGCAGCTCGTCGTGCGGAAACGCCAGCTCGGCCCCGCAGGCCGACGCCTCGCGATAGGCGTCGGAATCGACGGCGACCGCGTCCAGGTCGAAATCCTCGGCGACGCGGATGAGCGCCTGCGACATGGCGCGGTAATCGGACGCGAACCGGCCGTAGGGAACGCCGGCGTATTTGGCCGCGAAGGTCATCACAAACGGCCAAACCGGGGTTCGGTCACAGGCCTCGCCCGCAACCGCGCGCATGATTCTCTCATATCCGGTCATGGTACACAGCTCCTCCCGGGTTTTGTGTCAGGGCAGAAAATAGCCCGGCGCGGCGCGCAGCGCGTTGATATAGCGGACAAAGCCCTCCGCATAGCGGCACCCGCACTGAAAGCCGCGAAATTTCGCGCTCGTCTCGATAAAATCCAAAATGTCCATGCCGTCATGCTCCCTGAGCCAGACCGTCTGGCTCTCATGGGCGCGCATCATATCCAGCTTGCATTCGAGCGTGCCGGTGATGTCGACGAATTCGGTGGGAACAAAGTTGATGCCCGTATACGGCTCCATAAAATAGATCTGCGGCACCGCGCGCATGGCGGGCGTATCCATCAGATAGTGGGGCACCGTGACGAGAAAGCTCGCGTCGACGACAAGGCGGGATACCGCGGCGTGGTCGAGGTGATAATCGTCGGGCGTATGGGTAAAAATAACGTCGGGCGCGAATTTCCGAATCTCGCGCGTGAAGCGCTCTACGTTCTGCTGAGAATAGAACAGCTCCGCGTCGGGATAATCCAGCGAAAAAACCTGCGCGTCGATCAGCGCCCCCGCGCGCTCGCTTTCCTGCCGGCGCATCTCCCGCAGTTCGGGCGGCATGATCTCGGTATGCCCCTTGTCGCCGGTGCAGGCGTGCAGGATGGCGACCGAATCGCCCCGCCGCGCAAATTTCGCCAGAGTGCCCGCGCAGTTGATTTCGACGTCGTCGGGGTGCGCGCTGATTGCCAGAATCTTCATCCGCATACTGTCCTTTATTCCAGCTGTCCGCTTTTTAAAATTGTTCAATATTTCCAAACGGACGCATCAAACAAAAACCATATAATTCTAATAAATTATCGGCGTCTCAGCTGTTTATTTTGTGTGAATTGTGACCTGTGAGTCTCAGTATAGTACAGAAAAACAGGAGATTCTATATAAAATCGCCTGCATAATTTACAAAATTGTTCATGTGCGCTAAAATAAAAAAGCAGGAACTGCGCGTCGTCGCGCGCGCCGCTACCTCAAACGCGCAGACAAGCTGCGCATTCTCGTCCGCTCCGCGGCTCCTCCTTTTCCCGAAAAGTCAGGGACGGACTTTTCGGGATAAAAGGTCAAGAGCGTAAGGTCGCGGGGCTACGCGCCCCGCACGGGCGCCAAAGGGCCGCAGGCCCTTTGGAAACCCAAGATGAGATAACTTAAAGCGGGGAGCAAACAGGAGCATCCCGCGACAAGCGAACCGTTCGGCCTTACAGAAGCTTTTCTGATAAAGCTGTTTTGCGGAGTTATGCGAAAAAAGAAATGCTTTTGCCAAGCATTTCTTCTCGCTGAAGTTCTTTCTCGCTTTGGTGAAGCCCGGCGCGTAAGCGCCCAACGCGCGGCAGCGCGACAGAATAAGCCGCCCGGCCGGTTATTTAACAGTTTCCCGGCTACGGGTTTCCAAAGGGTCCGCGACCCTTTGGCGCGGAGTGTGAGGGTGCGCAGCCCTCACGACCTTTGCAGTTTTCGCTTTTTCGCGACCACGGAGTATACGACATGGGAGAAAAAATCTTTTTAACCCAAAATCTTCGGCACCCGATTCATGTAGAGCGCATCGTCAGCGCATTTTACAGCGATCTTGCGCCGGATTTCACATCCTATCGCGAATCCTATGAGTTTTGGCAATTCCTCTATGTCGACCGGGGTTCGCTGC
>CAZKRQ010000059.1:0-9031 GCA_964555125.1 uncultured Oscillospiraceae bacterium | reverse complement strand
GGTCGCGATCGCCCGCTGCGCGGCGGACTTCACCTCCGAGGCGACGGTGTCGGTGGTCACGCTGCCCAACGACGAGATGAAGGGCCGCATTATCGGCCGCGAGGGGCGGAACATCCGCACGCTCGAAACGGTGACCGGCGTCGATCTCATTATCGACGATACCCCCGAGGCGATCACTGTCTCGAGCTTTGACCCGATTCGCCGCGAGGTCGCGCGCTTGGCGCTTGAAAAGCTGATCTATGACGGGCGCATCCATCCGGCCCGCATCGAGGAGCTCGTAGAGAAAGCGCGCCGCGAGGTCGATCAAATCATCAAAAAAGAGGGCGAGCGGGTTGTTCTCGATGTCGGCGTGACCGGCATTCATCCCGAGCTTGTCAAGCTGCTCGGCCGGCTGCATTACCGCACAAGCTACGGCCAGAATGTGCTCAACCACAGCGTGGAGGTCGCTCTTCTGTCGGGTATGCTCGCCGCAGAGCTCGGCGTGGACGTGACGCTCGCGCGCCGCGCGGGCCTGCTGCACGATATAGGCAAGGCGCTCGATCACGAGATGGACGGGACCCATATCCAGCTCGGCGTCGAGGTCGCCAAGCGGTATAAAGAAAATCCCGAGATCGTTCACGCCATTGAGGCGCACCACGGCGACGTTGACGCGAAAACGCCGCTTGCCTTCGTCGTTATGGCGGCGGACGCGATTTCCGCGGCGCGGCCCGGCGCGCGCAGTGAAAATCTCGAGAATTATATCAAGCGCCTTGAAAAGCTCGAGGAGATCGCGAATTCCTACGAGGGCGTCGAGCGCTCCTTCGCCATTCAGGCGGGGCGCGAAATCCGCATCGTTGTCAAGCCCGAAGCGGTCGACGACGACCATCTCGCTATCGTCGCGCGGGATATTGTCACACGCATTGAAGACGAGCTCAATTATCCCGGCCAGATCAAGGTTAATGTCATTCGAGAGTCGCGCGCGGTCGATTACGCGAAATAATCTGCATATTCTGTTATGTTGAAAGCGGCGAAGCTCTTCGCCGCTTTCTTTTCGGGAGCAAGGTCAAGGGCATAAGGTCGCGGGGTTCCGCCCCCGCGCGACGGCCAAAGGGACGTGTCCCTTTGGAAACCCGTGGCCGGATTGGTATGGGGTTTATAGCTTGCCGTGTTGTCCCATGTTTT
This sequence comes from uncultured Oscillospiraceae bacterium, assembly GCA_964555125.1. GTDB lineage: Bacteria > Bacillota > Clostridia > Oscillospirales > Ruminococcaceae > CAZKRQ01. Next base: position 7,870 of record CAZKRQ010000059.1, on the reverse strand, counting down.
TTCTGCGCTTGCGCGCAGTGGGCGCGCGCGACGACGCGCGCCGGGTTTTGCAAAAGCAACGAGGAACCGCAGCAAAATCAGAATGCGTAAGAGAAAGAAACTACTTATCTTCGATCATTCTATTCTGATGATTTGGCTCTGCTTTCTTAAAGCATAACGTTCACTTTGGAGGATAAAGAAATACATACTTTCGGGAACAAAACCGGCAAATTTAAATCGTCAACAGAAGCGCTCGCCCATGAGCGATTCCGCCAATGGGTTTCCAAAGGGGCGCGCCCCTTTGGCGCCCGTGCGGGGCGCGCAGCCCCGCGGCCTTACGCCCTTGCGCCCTTGACCTTTATCCCGAAAAGTCCGCCCTTGACTTTTCGGGAAGAGGAGGAGCAAGGGAGCAAGGCGACGTTTTCCCGATCAGGGGAAACGGAGCCAAGCGGACTTTGCGACGACGAGTGACGACGAGCGACGACGCACGGGCGCAATCTTTAGGCCGGGATTGATCGAGAGTATCAGAGAAAAGAGAAGATGAGAGGGGTGCAACAAGCAGAAACATGAACGCAATATTGCTGAAAATTTTCAATTCAAGCTCCTGCCTGAAAAGATGCGGGGCCCAGGGTGAAATTCCCTCCGATGAGGAGCTGTTGCGCAAAACTGTGCGCATGGCCTGGCCATCGGTGTTGGAATCTCTTCTCATCGCCGTTGTCGGCATGGTTGACACGATGATGGTTTCGACACTCGGCGATTACGCGATTGCCGCGGTCGGCCTCACGCAGCAGCCCAAAATGCTCAGCCTCGCGCTTTTTATGGCGCTCTCACCCGCGGTCGCGGCGGTGGTCGCGCGCCGCAAGGGAGAGGCGGACCAGATGAACGCGGTCCGCGTTCTGAAGATGAGCATCCTCGCTTCGATTGTGCTCTGCGCGGTCTTTACCTCGGCGTTCTATATCTGGGCGGAACCCGTGATCCGCTTTGTCGGCTCGCAGCCCGATACGCATGACAGCGCCGTGACCTATTTTCGCATCATTACGGCGGGCATGATTTTCAATGTGCTGACCATGATCATCAACGCAGCGCAGCGCGGCGCCGGAAATACAAAAGTCTCCATGCGAACGAGCCTCACGAGCAACGCCGTCAATATCGTCTTCAACTACCTGCTCATCGGCGGAAACTTTGGTTTTCCGAAGCTGGGCGTCGCGGGCGCGGCGATCGCGACCGTGACCGGCAACATTGTCGCCTTTTTGATGGCGGTCATTTCGGTTTTGCACCCGGACTGTTTTGTCTATCTGCGGCTGAAAACCGGCGTCTTCGACAAGCGCTCGGCGGTGTCTCTGCTCAAAATCGGGAGCAGCGGCACCGTCGAGCAGATCGTCATGCGCTTCGGCTTTCTGCTCTACGCGAAGATCATGGCGAGCCTCGGCACGCTCGACTTCACGACGCACCAGATCGCGATGAACGTCATGAGCCTCTCCTTTTCTTTCGGCGACGGCCTGTCGGTTGCCGCCGTCGCTCTGGTCGGCTATTCCCTGGGTGAAAAGCGCGCCGATCTCGCGCAGATTTACGGCTCGTTCTGCCAGCGGTGCGGCGTTCTGATCTCGCTCGGGCTGAGCGTGATCTATCTTCTGTTCGGCCGCACCATCGTCGGCTGGTTTTCCGACACGCCGCAGGTTTTGCAAAACGGCTCGATCATCATAAAAATGATGACCATCATCGTTCTCGTCCAGATTTCCCAGGTCATCTTTTCGGGCTGCCTGCGCGGAAGCGGCGACAGCCGGTTCACCGCCCTGGTCGCTTTTCTCAATATCGGCATCCTCCGGCCCGTCATCGCGGCCCTGATGATCTACGTGCTGCAATGGGGCCTGATCGGCGCTTGGGCGGGCCTGATCATCGACCAGCTGATTCGCCTGCTCATGACCTCGCTGCGATTCCGAAGCGGCAAATGGCAGAAAATCAGAATCTGAAATGTCGAATTTCGCGCCCGAAAACCCGCGCGGCAAGTTGACGCGAAACCGCAATTAAGGTATTATATAAGGTAATCTACTGAGCAAGCAGACATATCGTTGATCTAAATAAAATTCCGTGAAAGGAAAGCTGAAATATGGTAAAAATCGCGACAGAGTTGGGTATGGTTTCGCTGTCGGCTGAATATTTTGCCGGTCTGGTCGCCTCCGCCGCTTCGGAATGCTACGGCGTGAAGGGCATGGCGTCGCGGGGCCCTATCGAGGGAGTTCGCTCGCTTCTGTTCGGCAACAATTTCCCCGAAAAGGGCGTTCGCGTCAGTGAATCCTCGGGCAAATTGAATATCGAGCTCCACATCAAGGTGGTTTACGGCGTCAATATCGCCGCCATCGTCGAGAGCATTGCAAACAAGGTGAAATACGCGGTGGAACAGTCCTCCGGGTTGGCGGTGCGCGCCGTCGACGTCTATGTCGACGAGCTTGAGGCCGAATAGCTGTGTGGAGGGCAAAAGAGAAATGATTACAGGTGCAATTCTGCGCGACAGCATCATCTCCGGCGCAAACAATATCGCGAACCAAAAGGCGGCTGTCGACGAGCTCAATGTGTTCCCCGTGCCGGACGGCGACACGGGCACGAACATGTCTATGACCATCTGCTCGGCGCTGCCCGAGCTGCGCAAGCTGCCGGATGACTGCACGGTCGAGCAGGTCTCGGCGGTCACCGCGTCGGCGCTGCTGCGCGGCGCGCGCGGCAACTCCGGCGTCATTCTCTCGCTGCTGTTCCGGGGCTTTTCCCGCAAGCTGCAGGGCAAAGAGGGCGCCTCGTCGGAGGATCTCGCCAATTCCCTCGCGAAGGGCGTTGAGAGCGCCTATAAAGCCGTTATGAACCCGACCGAGGGCACCATGCTCACCGTTTCGCGGGTCGCGTCCGAAAAGGCCGCGGCGGTCTGGCCCGAAAAGGAGCCCGCCGCACTGTGGGCCTATATCTGCGACGTCGCGAAGCAAACGCTCGCCCAAACGCCCGAAATGCTGCCCGTGTTAAAAAAGGCGGGGGTCATCGACTCGGGCGGCCAGGGGCTTGTCTATATCTTCGAGGGAATGCTTCAGGTCTTCGAGGGCAAGGGCATCGTCGAGTCGCAAGCGGCCGCCGCGCCGCAGCCCGCCGCGCCCGGGCAGGGAAAAAAGACGACGGGCGCCTATAACGAGGAGGTCTTTGACCCCAATATGGCGAACTGCTACTGCACGGAATTCCTCGTTATGAAGGAGAAGGAAAAAACGGCGGACGCCGCCGCGCTGCGCGCCTATCTCGAATCCATCGGCGACAGCGTCGTTGTGGTGGACGACGACGAGCTCATCAAGTGCCATGTGCACACCGGCACGCCCGGCGACGCGCTGCAGGGCGCGCTTCGCCACGGTTACCTATCCAAAATCAAGATCGAAAACATGAAGGAGCAGTTCTACGCGAATCAGGCCAACAATACCGTTTCGGTCAGCGAGGCGGAAAAGGCCGCCGCCGCGCAGGAGGCCGCCGCTGCCGCCGTCAAGGAGGAATTTGTCTACGTCCCGGCCGACGAGAACGTGCCCTACGGCTTTGTCTCGGTCAGCTCGGGCGAGGGCCTGCGCGGCCTGTTCCACGACCTGGGCGTCGACCGCATCGTGAGCGGGGGGCAGACGATGAACCCCTCCACCGAGGATATTCTCTCTGCGATCCAGTCGATCCCGGCCAGGCAGGTGATCGTGCTGCCCAACAACAAGAACATCATCATGGCCTCCGAGCAGGCCTGCAAGCTCGCCGACCGAAAGGCGGTCGTTGTGGGCACCCGCTCGATCCCGCAGGGCATCTCGGCGATGCTGGCGTTCAACCCCGACGCGCCGTTTTCGGACAATGTCATCGCGATGACGGGCGCCGCCGACGGCGTAACAAGCGGCCAGGTCACCTTCGCCGCCCGCGACACCGATTTTGACGGCCGGGACATCCACGAGGGCGAAATCCTCGCTATCAGCGGCGGCAAGCTGCTCTATGTCGAGAAGGAGGCCGGCAAGGCGACCGTCAAGCTCGCGAAAAAGCTCGCGAAAAAGGCGGCGGGCGGTTTTCTGACCGTGATTTACGGCGCGGACGTCAGGGACGAGGACGCGAACGCGGTCGCGGACGAGATCCGCGCCGCGATCGGGTCGGATATTGAGCTGACCCTTGTCAATGGCGGCCAGCCTGTCTATTATTATTACGTCTCGGCGGAATGACCGACGGCTGTATGCGCCGGGACGGTCAGGAGCTTATGGACGCGCAAAATTTTCTTGAGCGCGATTTGCGCTACCTCAAGGGTGTTGGCGAGCGCCGCGCGGAGCTTTTTGCAAAGCTCGGCATCGGCACCGTCGGCGCTCTTTTGCGCTATTATCCGCGCAGTTACCTGAATCTGCTCGACACAACCAGCATCGCCGCCGCGCCGTTGGACACGCCCTGCGCGGTGCGGGCGACGGTGTATTCCAAGACTGCGCCGGTGCGGGTGCGCGGCGGCAAGACGATCGCGCGCGTCCATGCCGGCGACGGCGAAAGCGACCTCGAAATACTCTATTTCAACAACAAATACGGCCCCAATGCGCTCAAGGAGGGGCAAAGCTATCTCTTTTACGGCAAGCTCTCGGGCTCTCTGCTCTCGCGTCAGATCATAAACCCGACCGTCATGCGCCCCGAAGAGGTGCGCTCGCTGATCCCACAATATCCGCAGACGGAGGGGCTGAGCAGCCGGGTCATCTCGGCGACGGTGCGCAGCGCGCTCGAGCTGGCGGACGGCGCACTCGCCGAAACGCTGCCGCCCGCGCTGCTCGAACAGCACGGGCTGGTCTCCTACGAGCGAGCTGTTCACGACATTCATTTCCCGCCCGATCTCGAGGCGGCCCACCGCGCCAAGGAGCGGCTGATCTTTGAAGAGCTGCTCACCCTGTCGCTCGGTATGCAGCTGATGAAAAGCCGCGCGAAGGCGACAACGGCCGTGCGCATCGGGGAGGGCGACCTCAACGCGTTCGCGAGATCCCTTCCCTATTCCCTGACCGGGGCGCAGATTCGGGCGATCAAGGAGATTGCCCGCGATCTCGAGCAGCCGGTCCCGATGAGCAGGCTGTTGCAGGGCGACGTGGGCAGCGGCAAAACCGTCTGCGCTGCCGCAGGGGTGTTTCGCGCGGTCAAAAGCGGCTATCAGGCGGCGGTCATGGCCCCGACCGAGATCCTCGCCGCGCAGCACGCGGAAACCTTCGCCCGGCTGCTCGAGCCGCTCGGCGTCTCGGTCGGGCTTCTGACCGGCGCGGTCAAGGGCAAGGCGCGGGCCGGGCTGCTCGCGCGCATCGAGAGCGGTCAGTGCGATCTGGTCGTCGGCACCCACGCGCTGCTCGGCGATCAGGTTGTGTTCCACAAGCTTGGCTTTGTCGTCGCGGACGAGCAGCACCGCTTCGGCGTCGAGCAGCGCGCCGGCCTCGCGCGCAAGGGCGAGCGCCCGCATCTGCTCGTCATGTCCGCGACGCCGATCCCCCGCACGCTTGCGCTCATCATCTACGGCGACCTCGACGTGTCGGTGCTCGACGAGCTGCCTGCCGGTCGCAGGCCGGTCAAAACCTACCTTGTCGGCGGCGAGCTGCGCGCGCGCTATCTCGGCTTTGTGCGCAGGACGGTCGACGCCGGGCATCAGGCCTATATCGTCTGCCCTCTGGTTGAGGAGAGCGACGCGATGGGGGACACCCTCTCCGCGACCGAATACAGCGCCGAGCTTTCGGAACACTATCTGCGTGGGCTGCGGGTCGGCCTTGTGCACGGCCGGATGAAGGCGGCCGACAAGGCGGCCGTCATGGACGGCTTTGCGCGCGGCGAGATCCAGGTGCTCGTCTCGACAACCGTGATCGAGGTGGGCGTCGACGTGCCCAACGCGACCCTCATGATTATAGAGAACTCCGAGCGCTTTGGCCTCTCCGCGCTGCATCAGCTGCGCGGCCGGGTCGGGCGGGGGGCGGCGGAGAGCTTCTGCGTGCTGGTTTCCTCCTCGGGCAGCGAAACGGCGAGGGCGCGCTTATCCGTCATGACCCGAACCAACGACGGCTTCGAGATCGCGCGGCAGGATCTCAAAACGCGTGGCCCCGGCGACTTTTTCGGCAAGCGCCAGCACGGGCTCCCCGCGCTGCATGTCGCAGATCTCGCGGACGACGAAAAGGTGCTGTACGCCGCGTCCGAGGCCTCTGCAGCCCTCCTCGCGCAGGACCCCGCGCTCTCCTCGCCGGCACACGCCGGGCTTGCCGCCAGCGTTCAGCGCATGTTTCGCGACAGTGCGTTCAACTGATTCCGGGCGGGTCTTTTCCCTATTGCAACGAGGTATTTCATGAAAAAGAAGCTGATCTGCGTATTTCTGACCGCCGCGCTCCTCTTTTCCTGCGCGGTATCGGTTTCGGCGCGCGATTTTGGTTGCGACGTAACGCTGACCTGCAACGCGGTTTATCTGAAAAATCTGGACACGGGAGAGGTGATCCTCTCCAAAAACGCCGACGTGCAGGTGCACCCGGCGTCGACCACCAAGATCATGTCGGCGGCGCTGGCGCTCTCCCTGTGCGACGACCCCGAAAACACAATGGTCACCATTGCCGACGACATCTGGGCGGAATTCGACGGGCTCAACGTCTCCTCCGCCGGGCTGAAGGGCGGCGAGGTGGTCTCTTTGTACGATCTTGTCTGCTGCATGATGCTGCAATCGGCGAATGAAGGCGCCTCTGCGGTCGCCGAATATTTCGGGTGGGACTATTTTATCGATTTGATGAATGAAAAAGCGGTGGAGCTGGGCTGCACCGGCACGCATTTCACCGGCCCGCACGGCGTTTTTGTCGCCGACCACTACACCACCGCGCAGGATATGGCGAAGATCACCGAATGGGCCCTGACGGTGCCGGGCTTTTATGAGATCAGCCAGATGGCGACCTACACCAAGGCCGAGACCAACCTCAACGAAGAGGTCACCCTCGTCACGACCAATCTGATGCAGCTGCCCAGCAGCGTCTATTACACCAGCTATATCAAGGGTATAAAGACGGGGACGCTCGACGAGGCCGGCCGGTGCCTCGTTTCGACCGCGCAGAAGAACGGAACGACCTATCTTCTGGTCCTGCTCGGCGGGCCCTTTGAGAGCGACACGCGGGTATGGAGCGCGGGCGGCAGCTCGGTATTCACCGAAACGCGCCTGATCTATGATTGGGCGTTTGAGAACCTGGCGCTGGAAAGCGTGACCGATACCGACGAGGTGGTCGCCGAAATCGGGCTGCGCCACGCCAGCAAGAAGGATTCTCTGCTGCTCTATCCCGCCGACGATCTGTTTACTCTGGTGAACGCGAACAGAGAGGACGAGCCCGCCGTTACTTTCGAGATCCAGGCGCCCGAAACCGTGGAGGCGCCCGTCGCGATCGGGCAGGAGATCGGCACGGCGCAGGTTTATCTGGACGGCGATTATGTCGGCGAGGTCGCGCTGATTTCCCGGGAGGAAATCCCTCTCGATCGGTTTGTGCTGCTGATGGACGGCATTCAGACCGTGCTGACCTCGACGGCGGCGAAGATCGTCTATGTTTTGCTGCTGTTCATCATCGCGTTTTATCTGTTTTATATGCTGGTGGTCGTGCCGCGCGCGCAGAAAAAGCGCCGCAAAAAAAGACGGTAAGGGGGCAAAGGACAAGGCCGCGGGGCTGCGCGCCCCGCACGGGCGCCAAAGGGCCGAAGGCCCTTTGGAAACCCGTAGCCGAATTGGTATGGTTTTTTTTAGATTGCCCGTGTTGTTCCCTTGTTTTTTTGCTGCGCTGTCGCGCAGTGGGCGTGCGTCCTTGACCTTTTATCCCGAAAAGTCCGCCTTTGACTTTTCGGGAAGAGGAGGAGCAAGGGAGCAGGTGACGTTTTCCCGATTAGG
>CAZKRQ010000058.1:0-9051 GCA_964555125.1 uncultured Oscillospiraceae bacterium | reverse complement strand
GGTGTCGCAGGTCACAATCGGTATCGACCAGATTTCGTCGGTCGTTCAGACCAACTCCGCTACGGCGGAAGAGAGCGCGGCGGCAAGCGAGCAGCTGTCCGGCCAGGCGCAGATGCTCAAGGATCTTGTCGGCGAGTTCAAGCTGAAGGGAAGCCACGGCGGGGCCGAGTATCACGACGAGAGCAGCGCGTCGCTCGCGAGCGGCGAATTCAGCGATTTCGCGCTGGGCGGCTCCGGCAAATATTGAGCTTCAAACAAAAGCAACAGCGGTTTGCGTGTAAGGGAGCCGTCTCTTAAAACGGCTCCCTTACACGAATCAAGATAAATACGGTGAGTTTATAGGAGTTGACTTATGGTTGAAGCTTTGGTCAAGGACGGAGTAGACAGCGATTTCGGGCAGATTATGGTTTTCACAATCGGCGAAAAGTTGTTCGCGGTCAATCTGGAAGAAATCCTCGAGATCATGATGTCGACCGAGGTGACGCCGCTGCAAAAAGCGCATCCCATTGTCGAAGGCGTTTTTAAACCGAGAGACCAGGTGATCACCGTGATTGATACGGCGATGTACTTTGATTTAGAGAGACTGGGTCTGGACCGGGACGTTTTTATCATCACGACCTTTGAAGAACGAAATTTTGCTTTTCATGTCGATTCCGTCGTCGGGATGGAGCAGATCGATAAAAACAACATCAAGCAGCCCGACCAGATGATCTACGGCGGCGAAGGCGTTGTGACGGGGATCGTAGAGCTGAACGATAAGCTGATTACGGTGATCGATTTTTATAAGATTTTGGAAAATCTGGGTGCATAAAAAGAGGCTTTTAAAGCCTCTTTTTTCTTTTTTCCCAGAAATGTGCGGACAAAACTGGACAACTTTATCAAAATTTGGACTTTACTACCGAGCCTTAACGTGATATAATTTCTTACAATGTATGGTATAAAAAGGGGAGGCTTGTCTGTGTCTGTAAGCGTCGACAAATTGCTGGGCATGAACCCGGCGGAATTACCATCTATTTCTACTGTTGGCGGCGAAAAAACATCTGCAACACCATCTTTTCAGAACTATTTTCAGCAGGCTTTGCAGGAAGTTGAGAGCGCAAATGCCGCGGTAAAACAGGACGGGATCGAGCTTTCATTGGGAAATCTTGACAATATTGCGCAGGCGCAAATCGATATATTAAAGGCTGAAACCCTCACGCAGGTGGCGGTTCAGGTGACTACGCGCGCTGTGAATGCATATAAAGAAATCATGCAAATGCAGGTATAATCATAAGCATTATATGAATGGCAGAGGGGGTGGTGCGCGTTGGCCGACAATAGTTTGAAGGATAAGATCCAGCTGGAAAAGCTGAAAAATTTGAATCTGAAGCAAGAGACGGAGAAATTAAAAGCCTATATTAAAGCGTTGTCCGCTCAAAAAAAGAAAAAAGTCGTACTGATTGGCGCTGCCGTACTCATGATTTGTGTCGTGATTGTGGTGGCCTTATCGATCAATGGTTCATCTTATGTGGTTTTATACCCGGAATTGAGCTCCAGCGAGACAGATGCCGTCTATCAGGCGCTTACAACGCTCGGCGTAAGAGCGCGCATCAATGAGAATAATCAGGTTTTGGTGCCGAGAAAGGACTATAACCGAAGCCTTTTGGAACTAGCGGCGCAGGGTTATCCCAACTCGGCGCTCGCCTATGATATTTTTTCTGAACACACAGGGCTGACCGCAACCGAGACCGAGCAAAAGCAGGTTCTCATTTATCAGTTACAGGACCGCATCCAGAGCACGCTGAAAAGTATGCAGGAAATCAGCGGTGCGGTTGTGACCCTGTCTGTCCCGAGCTCGAGCAGCTTCGCGTGGCAGCAGGAATCGACGCAGAATTCGACGGCCAGCGTTATGCTCACACTGCGCGCTGGCGCAAGCTTGTCTTCACATCAGGTTTCCGCCATTAAAAATCTTGTAGCGGCCGGTGTGCCTCGCCTCTCGGCGGACGATGTGACTGTTGTCGATGCCTCGACGATGGTCGAGCTTTACGGCGACGATGGACAGACCTCAAGCATAGAGGACACATGGGTCACGAGAACCCAGAATCTGGAATTTGAATCTCTGATTCGCTCCCAAATTGAGAATAATGTCATGCGGCTGCTTGCGCCTCGTTACGGCGAAGACGGCGTGGTTGCGGTCGCGATGGTTAAAATCGATTATAACTCGATGGTTGCGGAGGAAATGGAGCTGTACCCGGATGGCCTCCCCAGCCATTTAGAGGAAGAATACAGCATCAACGGCTATGAGGCGGCGGGCGGCATTGTCGGCGAAGAGGATAACACCGATGTGCCAAACTATGCCTATAACAACCCCACGGACGATCAGGGGATGACCAACTATCGCCGCGAGATCGACTATTACTACGGCTACATCAAGCGCCAGATTGAGAAGGGGGACGCCGAGCTCAAGTCCGCGTCGGTTGCGGTGATGGTGGCTGAAAATCAGATGACCCCTGCCTTGCAGCAGGAGCTGATCCAGCTGATCTCCAACGCGGTTTCGATCGACCCCACCATGGTTTCGGTGTCGTCGTTTTACAGCAATGCCGACACACAAAATAATCCTGTGAATATCATTGAATATATCGAGTCGCTTCCGCTGTGGGTTTTGATCGCGGCAGGCGCGCTGCTTCTTGTTCTCATTATGGTGATCGTCATTATTTCGATTGTCGGCGGCAAGAAAAAGAAGAAGAGAAGACAGCAGGAAGTGCAGGAGGAGAGGGGAGAAGACGTGCAGGAGGAAATTCAAAAGTACAAGCAGGAGCTCGCGAACGCTGCGGCGGCAAAGCAGGACGCAAAGGAATCCGCTATTGTGGAAGAGGTGCGCGAGTTTGCGAATAACAACCCGGAAATCACAGCAAACCTGTTGCGGTCTTGGATGAAGGAGGAATAACAGGGGATGGCTTCGAACGGCAAGGAAAAAGTTACGCCGATGCAGCGAGCCGCCTCTGTCGTTGTCGCGCTCGGCGCCGAGCAGGCCGCAAAGGTCTATAAATATCTTCGTGAGGATGAGGTTGAACAGCTTTCGATGGAGGTCGCCAAGCTGCAGCGGCTGTCGAACGATGAGATGCAGAACGTTGTGGAGGACTTTTATGGCCTGTGCGTAACGCAAAAGGTCATCTCGGAAGGTGGCGTTCTCTATGCGCGCGACGTTTTGGAGAAGGCCTTCGGCCCGCAGCTCGCCTCTTCTTATATGGAGAGAATCTCGACGGCAATGCAGACGATGCCTTTCGAGTTCATCCGAAAATCAAACTATAAAAACCTCATGATGATGATCCAGAACGAGCACCCGCAGACCATCGCGTTCATTCTCTCTTATGCGAAGGCGGAGCAGGCGTCGCAGGTGATCTCAGAGCTCCCGCCCGCTTTGCAATTGGACGTCATCAAGAGAATCGCCAAGCTCGAGAGCGTTTCTCCGGAGATCGTGAGTATCGTTGAGCACGCGCTCGAAAAACGCTTCGCGACCATTGTCTCGGTCGATATGACCGAGATCGGCGGCGTCAACTATGTCGCCGACATCATCAACCACACCGACCGCGCCGTTGAGCGCCACATTTTCGATGAGCTGAATAAGGTCGATCCCGAGCTGTCGGAGGATATCCGCAAGCTGATGTTCGTCTTCGAGGACATCGTCTCGCTCGACGATATGACCATCCAGCGCGTGCTGCGCGAGGTCGACGCGCAGGATCTGGCCGTTGCGATCAAGGGCTCCAACGACGAGGTCAAGCAGGCTCTGCTCAACAACGTGTCCGCGCGTGCGCGTGAGAATATCCTCTCGGATATTGAATATCTGCGCAATGTCAGGTTGCGCGACGTGGAGGAGGCGCAGCAGAAGATCGTCAATACGATTCGCCATCTGGAGGAAACGGGCGAGATTGTAATTTCGCGCGGAGGAGGGGACGAGATCATTGCCTGATGTTATCAAGCGGGGTCAATTCTTCCTCTCTGAAGAAAAGGTGCGCATTCCGGATTTGGACGATCTGTTCGAGGTAGAAGAGGAAGGCTTGGACGGCGGCGAGGGCCTGCCCCCTCCCGAGGAGGAGATGCCGCAGCCGGCCGACGAGACCGAGACGGAGGACGCTGCGCCGGTTATCGCGGCGGAACCGCCTGCGCAGGCCACAGTCAGCGAAGAAGAGCTGAATCGGATCCGGCGGGACGCTTTTGACGAGGCGTATCGCGAACAGTATCCCAAAGCGCGGCAAGAGGCCTATAAAAATGCCTATAACGAGGTTTTGCCTCAGGCGAAGGAGGCGGCGGAGCAGGCGGCTTATGCCGACGCCCGGCAGGAAGCCTATTATCACGCGCTGAACCAAAAGAAAACAGAGATCGCGGGTCAGCTGCAGGAGGTGAATCGAAATATTGCCCAGATGCAGAAGCTGCAGGAGGAGTATTTCGAGAGCTATGCGGGACAGCTTCGCCTGCTGGCGGTTGAGATCGCGGAAAAGCTGATCATGGGAAAGCTGCAAGAGGATGATCTTCTGCTCAGACAGCTGGTGATCTCTACGGTCGACCGGGTGAAAAACGCCTCATGGATGCGCGTCGAGGTTTCCGAACGGCTGACGTCGCTGGTCGACGCGCTGAAAAAGGATCTCGCATCGCTGGAGCGCGCCGAGGTCGCGCCGGGGGCCTATTCAGACGGAACGGTTCGCGTTGCGACCGAGGCGGGCACGATCGACGCGTCCATCTCCACACAAATCGATAATCTCCGAAGGGTGTTTGAAGCCGGATGAAATCCAGTGTCAATCAACTTCTTGATATTTCAAGCGCGCTGGCGCAGCTGCATTTGGCGGATCTGTGCACGCACGAGGGCCGCATACGGAAAATTGTCGGTATGCAGATCGAGGCAACAGGTCTTTCGTGCAGTATCGGCGACATATGCATGATAACAACGTCGGATGGCCAGAAGGTGACCTGCGAGGTGGTGGGCATCGCGGAGAACGCGGCCTACCTCATGCCCTATCAGGAGCTCGAGGGCGCCGGATACGGCTGCTCCGTGGTCAATACGGGGGATAAGCTCAACGTTCCCGTCGGCGCGGAGATGATCGGCCGCACGGTCGACGCGCTCGGCGCGCCGATAGACGGAAAGGGGCCGATTCACGCGTCCGACTCGGTCTCGATCACCGGCCAGCCTGTCAACCCGATGGCGCGCCCGCCGATCTCGGAACCGATCGAGCTCGGCGTTAAGGCAATCGACGGCCTGTTGACGGTCGGGAAGGGACAGAGGATCGGGATCTTCGCCGGAAGCGGCGTCGGCAAAAGCACGCTGATGGGCATGATTGCCCGCAATGTCAAGGCCGATGTGAACGTGATCGCCCTCGTGGGCGAGCGCGGCCGCGAGGTGGTCGAGTTTATCAATCGGGATCTCGGCGAGGAGGGAATCAAGCGCTCGGTTCTCGTGGTTGCGACCTCCGACCAGCCCGCGCTGATGCGCTTAAAGTGCGCGCAGACGGCGACCTCGATTGCGGAGTATTTTCAGGCGCAGGGGAAGGACGTTCTGCTGATGATGGATTCCCTCACCCGCTTTGCGATGGCGCAGCGGGAGATCGGCCTGAACACCGGCGAGGCGCCGATTGCGCGCGGATATACCCCCTCGATCTATTCGGCGCTGCCCAAGCTGCTCGAGCGCTCGGGGAATTTCGAGAACGGATCGATAACCGGGATTTATACCGTGCTTGTCGAGGGAGACGACACCAACGAACCGATTGCCGATACTGTGCGCGGCATCATCGATGGACATATCATTCTTTCCCGCAAGATTGCGGCGAAAAATCACTATCCTGCGATCGATATTCTGAACAGCGTCAGCCGCTTGATGAATGAAATCGCGCCGCAGGAGCAGAAAACGGCGGCAAGCGAGATACGAAATCTGATGTCCCTCTATCAGGAAAATGAGGATTTGATCTCGATCGGCGCTTATAAGCGCGGGACAAATCCGCGCCTGGACAGGGCGCTTGACCATATGCCGAAAATCAACGAATTCCTGACGCAGGAGGTTGAACAGAGCACGCCTTACAGCGACACCGTCGCGCAGATGCAGCAGATCGTTCGGTAACTAGGGGGCAGCTATGCCAAAAGCGTTTCATTTCTCACTCAAGAGAATACAGCAATATAAGGAACAGATCCTGGATGCCGAAAAAGCCAAGCTTGCCTCGCTGAATCAGGAAAAAATCGCGCTGTTGGAGCGGGAGGAGAATCTGATTCAGTTTCTCGCCGCCAAGTCGGCGGAAATGCAGGAGAGGGGCCGATTGACAGCGCTCGCGCTGAGCGGATATAAATACTATCGAGAGAGCACGCGAAACCAGATCGAGGAGATCGAAAAGGAGCTCGCGGCGCTCGAAATAAAGATCGAAGCGCAGCAGCAGGTCGTGCTGAAGGCCTCGCAGGAGCTCTCGGGCCTCGATAAGCTGGAGGAAAAACGTCTGGAGGAATACCGAAAGGAAGAGGCAAAGGAATTCGAGCAGCAGATCGCTGAGGGCCTGGTCTTCAAGCTGGTGGGCGAAAAGGGATAACACCATTTGGTTTCCACGGCGTCATTGCCGTTTGGAAATAGATATTCTCAAAGAAAGGAGGTGCAGAAAAAATGGAAAATCTGAATTTTGTGTCTCTGGATCAGGTGAAGCTGTACCGTGCCGGCGGGTCGGGGCAGTCGAGCACCGGCGGCGCAGTGGACGCGTTCGCGCAGATCATCCAGAATATGGTTGACGGCATGAACGAGGAGACAAAGCTGAATGTCGGCAGCAAGACCGGACAGCGCAGCGAGATCAGCAACGAGCAGTTTGCGGCGGCCGGTATGGCGCTGTTGGAGGCGATGAACGGCCAGGGGCTGTTTTCGCAGATGATGCTGCCCGAGCAGGCGGCGCAGGCGGTGGAAAATCTGATTCGGGAGATCGGGACCGACACGGGCCGGACAACGCAGTCGGCCGCACAGGTGCTTTTGTCTTATCTGCAACAGCAGCAGGGCGAGGAAAACACCGCGGAACAGCCGATGATGCAGATCCTCTCGGCGCTGTATCGGGAAGGTCAACCCGGCGAACGAGCGGAACAGCCACAGGAGGGCCTGTTGCAGATGGCCCGGCAGGAGAGCTTTGTTCGTGTGGTGAAAAGCGAGATCGCGAATAACAGCGGCAGGGCCGGCCAGAACGAGGAAGAGGCCGCCGCGCAGGCGCAAAGCGACCTCGCCAACGCGCAGCGCTATGAAAATGTCGCTGAGCTTCGGCTGGAGCGCGCACCGGCAGAGCAGCCCGTCAACGTGACGCAGCAGATCACCCAGCAGCTCTCGGAGCATCTCGAGCTCGGCGAACGCGAATTCACCATGACGCTCAAGCCCGAATCGCTCGGAGAACTCACGATTCAGCTTGTCAGCAAGGACAACAAGACGACGCTAAGCATCGTGACATCCACCAAGGAAGCGGCCGATCTGGTGAACCGCGAGCTGGCGGCGCTCAGACAGGCGGTGAGCCCGATGGAAGTCGAGGTCAGGCCGGCAGTGCAGGAGCAGCAGCAGGCGGCGGCGATCGAAAATCCCTATCTTCGCAACGACGATCAGTCCCGGCAGAATCGGGGCGGACAGCAGCGCAGAGAGGAGCACCGGCGCAGCGAGCCGCAGAGCGAGAGCTTTGTTGAGACAATCGAAGAGCTGTTCGCCGGCCAGTCCGCGCAGGCGATGCAGCTTATCTGAAAGGAAGTGAAGCAGTGAGTGATTCTTACGACAGAGTTTTAGGCGCAGACAAAACGACCTACAACGCGGTGTTCACCGACAAAACCGACAATTCGATTCTCGAGGCCTCGGACTTCATGAACCTGTTGATCGTGCAGCTTCAGAATCAGGATTTCACCGACCCGATGGACAACTCGGACATGGTCAATCAGATGGCGACCTTCTCCAACATGCAGATGATGCAGGAAATGGCCAGCTATTCCAAAACGATGTATGCGATGAATCTGGTCGGCAAGACCGTGACGGCGTCGAGATCTGGATACAACGACGGGCGTGGTTGAGAAGGTTTCGCTGGTCGACGACGAATACGTTCTGTATATCGGCGGCAAGCGGTATGAGATGAACCAGATCATGAGCATCGGCGCGGCGGGCGAAATTACCAACGGCTCGACGGTTTCGGACGGTTTCAAGCTTTCCGCTGAAGAGATAGGGTCAGATTACGTCTCGCTCAAGTGGGATATTCCGACCGAGGATGAGTTCGCGCAGAACGGCTACAAATACGAGCTCTATTACTCGACGGACGGCCCCTTCGCCACGCTGGAGCAGGTCGAGGCCGGGACTAAGTTCGGCGCCGCAACTGCGTCGCAGCAACAGACCGTCACCGGGCTGGACTCGAGCACGCGCTATTATTTCAATGTGGTGGCGACCGACCCGAGCGGGAAAAAGTCCGTTTATAAGCCTGTGGCGGCGACGACCAAAATTTGAACGGAGTGATGTGATGAACAGCTTGGATTTCAAGCTGCGTTCGGCGATTACGACCGGTCTTGCGCCGGCCATCCATCCCGAATCCGTTGCAAGCGGCCCGTCGAAGAGCGGGGGAGAGAGCTCGTTTCGCGAAATACTGAGCCAAAGCCTCGCAGCGCGCAGCGACGTGAATTTTTCAAAACACGCGATTAAGCGCGCGCTCGACCACAACATCGAGCTATCGGACGACAGTTTGGAGCGGCTCAACCGCGGCGTGCGCCTTGCGGAAGAGAAAAATCTGGACGATACGTTGATTCTGATCGATCAGACGGCATTTCTCGTGAACGTGAGAAACAACACCGTGATTACGGCGGTCAACAGCCGGCAGGCGCAGGACAGCGTATTTACAAATATCGACGGAACAGTGATTGTATAAGCCGGACCTTTTGAGGAGGCTTTGCCGTTTTGAATGACGGAGAAACGGCAAACACTGTTCCCGAAAAGAAGGGAAGAGGTTACTTATGAACAGAGCAATGTATTCTGGCGTGGCGGGCCTTAAGGTCCACATGACCAGACTCGACGTCATCGGCAACAATATCGCGAACGTCAACACCTAC
>CAZKRQ010000057.1:1920-9055 GCA_964555125.1 uncultured Oscillospiraceae bacterium | reverse complement strand
CGCACAGCCGCCAAGAGAGCCAAAAAGTCATAAGCCTTACAGAACAAGCTACGAGAGTCAGCTTACCGAATAACCCCAATCAATATAATGGCAAAACAACTACGGACCAAGCCCGGAGCTGAAAAAGCTCCGCCTCTTTATCCGGGCTCCAACAATCAATGTCTTCAAAGACTGAGATCGCGTCAAAGCCGCATTTTTTCAGCAGTTCCGCCTGCTCTGTCAATGTCTTTCCCGGGATCATCAAATTGGTGCATGAAATTTTCATAGGGTCAACTCCTCTGCTCAATAAATAGCGGTTCCAGCATTTTTTTATATTCCCGATACATCCCATAGCGACCTTCCAGCTCGGGTGTTCCGCCCGGCTCATAGCATGTCATTCCGACAGGGTGGCACGCATTCGCCTGTTCATAATCGCGATATATCCCCGCGCAGACAGCGCCTATGATCGCGGCTCCTCTGCAGGTCGCCTCCTTTTCATGGGGAACCCGGATCGGCATATCGCAAATATCCGCTTTCAGCTGTGACCAATATGCGGATTTCGCCCCGCCGCCCGTTGAGATCAGGCGGTCGATGTGGCATCCGCTCTGCCTGCAATACTCCAGATTGCTGCGCAGAAGAAAGCCGACGCCCTCCATGACAGAATACGCCAGATCCATCGGGCGATGCGCAAGCGTGAGTCCCATAAATGCGCCCTTTGCATTTGTATAGTATTCCGGCGGGTTGATCCCGGTCAGATAGGGCAAAAACACCGGCGCATGATAGGGCGCTTGGCCCGCAAGAGCGTCCTCGATGTCCCGATAAGACGAGGCGGGCAGAAAGGCGTTTTTATACCAATCCAGACAAACGCCGCCGCTGTCGCAGCAGTGAAACAGCACATAGCTCCCTTCCTGCGGGCCTATATGGCATGAGATGCGGCGTTCCGGCCTGCACTCCCACGAATCTGTCAGCAGCGACAGGGACAGAACCGTCCCCGCCGATTCGCACGCAACGCCCCTGACAAAGCCGCCCGAGCCGATCATGCCGGCAAAATGATCCAGCGCGCCCACATTGACCGTATATGCGCGGCAGGGCGGCAGAAGCGCCGCAATCTCCGGCAGGATCACGCTAAGGCTCGTGCAGGGAGCAACAATGTCCGGCAGCTGTTCCCGCCGCACTCCGCAGAATTCCAGCATCTGCGGCCAGTAGTCCGCCCTTGCCAGATCCATCAAATAGGAAAAGCCCCGAACGGAGGCCTCCCCTGCGATTTTGCCCGTAAACCGGTATTGGATATAGTCCTTCAGCAGCAGAATCTTTTCCGCTTTTGTCAAAACCTGCGGCGCGTTGTTTCGCAACCAGCGCAGCTTTGTCGCCGTCCAGGTCGGCGTGATCCAGGGCTGGCCTGTTACATAAAACCCCGCCTCTTCGCCAAAGTGGGCTTTCATTTCTTCGCACTCTTTAACCGAGCGCATGTCCATCCATGAAATGCCCGGCGCCAGCGGTTCTCCGTCATGGCCTATGACGACAAAGCTCTCGGCCTGCCCGGTCAGGACGACGGCAACCTCTTCACCCTCAAAGCCCTCTATCCTCTGCGCGCAATCCCCACGCAATCGCACAATCTCATGAAAATAAACGTCCGGGTCAAACTCCACCCGATCTTTATCCCGCCGGTACCGCACGGCATAATCGGATATTGCAAGAAGCCTCAGCTCGTGGTCGTATAGAGCGACCTTAATATTTGTCGTCCCCAGATCTACTGCGGCAAAAATCATACCTACCTCTTCTTGAATAGGCGTCGTCCCGCTTTGAAAGCCAAAGCGGGACACGCTTTATCAAACAACCGGCTCCGTCTCAGAAATCATACTGATCGACATTCGACGCGTCGATGATGAGCGGCGGCCCAAGAATGACCGTTTTTCCGTTCTCATAGACCGTGATCGTCCCGACGCCCTCAATATTCAGACCCGATTCGATCTTCTCACCCTTCAGCGCCTTGACCGCGATCTGCACGGTCGCGTAGCCCAGCAGCTCCGGGTTCGCCTCCACAACACCGTAGTCGAGCGACCCGTCCTTCAAATACTGATTTGCGTCATTGGGCATAACGCCGCCGACCACGGCAATCTGCTCCTGCAGGCCCTTTTCCTGCACCGCCTGCGCGGCGCCGATCGGCGCCGGGGTGCTGACCGCGACAATCGCTTTCAGCTCGGGGTATGTCTTGATAAGGTCTAGCGTTTTGGAATATGCCTCCTGCTGCTGTTCGTTCGTCGCGATCGGCTCTGTCACGAGCTCAAGGCCCGGGTACTTTTCCGCGGCGTAGGCGCGTCCGGCGTCGATCCACTGGTTTAGGCCGGCGGCTTCCAGCCCGCCGGTCAGGATGGCATACTGCCCCTCTTCCGCGCCCATCGCCTTCACCATATAGTCCCACAGGGCTTCGCCGTATTCAACGGGATCGACGCTCTGCACCGAGTAATGCACATCGTCAATATCGGCGGGCGTATCCCAGTCAAGGACCAGAATACCGCTGTCGCGCGCCGTATTCAGCACGGGTTTAATGGCGCTCGGGTCGTTGGCCGCAATGCAGATCGCGTCGACGCCCTGATTCAGATAGTCCTCGATCATTTTGACCTGCTCGGCGGCGTCCGCCTGCGTCGGACCCGCATAGATCACGTTGACGCCCAGCTCCTCGCCGGCGCGCATCGCCCCGACATCGGACGCGTTAAACCAGGGGATCCCCACCAGCTTCGGCATGACCAAAATCGTGAGTTCATCGCCATTGGCCTTCGGTTCTTCACCGTCTGCCGGCGCCTTGGAGCAGGCGGCAAGCGTGACCAGCAGGCTGATGGCTAGGAGTAGTGCGAATACCTTTTTCATTTCCATTCTTCTTTCTTTTTTATTTATATTATTTTGATTTCAGCTTTCTCTCGCCCATCTTTTGAAAAACGAAGTGAAGGGCCAAAATCAAAATCAATATCGCGCCCGTAATGATGTCCGTAAAAAACCGGTTTATATTGAGGATATTCATCCCGCTTGACACGACCTGAAGAATCATAACGGCGATCACGCTGCCGGCCACGCTGCCGCCCCCGCCGGATATATCCACGCCGCCGAGCACGCTCGCGGTCAGGCTTTGCAATAAATACGAAGAGCCGTAATCTACCTTCGCCGAATTATAGCGCGACACCATAACAATCCCGGCCACAAAGCTCAGTGAAGCGCTCAGCAGATACACCTTGAACAGTTCCTTCTTCACCGTGACGCCGGAATATTCCGTCGCTACCGGGTTGCAGCCCAACATGTAGACCGTTCTGCCCCATCGCGTTTTCGCCAATAAAATATGCGTGATCACCGCGCAGGCTATGAATATCCAAAACAAAACGGGGATCCCGAGAAAGTCGGCGCGGCTCATGTTATAGAACCCGACAGGAAAGCCGGAAATCGCCGCACCCTGCGTGATATTCATGCTGATTCCCTTAAAGAAGGTTGACGACGCCAGCGTCGCCAGCATGGCGGCCACGCCGATGACCGCGGCAAACACGCCGTTCAGGACGCCGCACAGCAAAGCCGTGAGTAGGCCGCCAAGCAGGCCGGCAAGGATGCTGACCGGCTCGGTGCTGCCCGCGGCGAACAGCCTGCTCATAATCAGCGCCGTGATAATCCCCGACAGGGTCGCTGTGGCAACATTGGACAGGTTGTTGCCGCCCGTCAGGATCACGACCATAATCGCGAGCGTCAACAGCCCAAGCTCCGGCATCTGCCGCACCATTGTCGACAAGTTGTTCGCCGTCAGAAACCGCTCGGGGCTGATCAGAGAAAAAATGAGAAAAAGCAGGATCAAAACCAGCAACAGCACCGACTCCTTCGCATATCTGCGCGAAAACGGCCGTCTTCTCTTTTCCTTCATGCTTCCACCTCTTTGTCATATTCAATGTCGACGATCGTCTTGGAGAGGTTTTTGCGTTTTTTCCGAATCGTATCCATCGCGATCGCGAGCAGCATAATTGCTCCGACAACGATCGACTGCCAGTAGGAGGATATTTTGAGCAGGACCAGCCCGTTATAAGTTATGGCCAAAAACACCACGCCGACAATGACATTGAACACGCCGCCGAAGCCGCCGGCAATATTGACACCGCCCAGAACAACGGCCGAAATCACCGTCATTTCATACCCTTTAAACGCATTTGGATCGACCTGACTCATAATCGAGGTGTGCACCACAGCGGCGATACCCGCCAAAAAGCCCAAATAGACATAGAGCAGCAGCTTGATCTGCTCGGGCTTATAGCCCACGCGCGCCGCCGACACCTCGTCGCCGCCGATGGCGTATACGCCGCGGCCCCAGAGCGTTCTGCGCAGCAGAAACCAGGTCAACAGCGCAATCCCCGCAAAAAATACAGTCTGAATCGGGATGCCGAGCGGCCGCAGCCGTCCGAACGCAATCAGGTTTTCGGGCAGCCCGGTAATCCAGGAGCCGTTTGTCGAATAGATCATAATGCCGTTGATGATGCTGCATGTCCCCAGCGTCACAACCAGCGGCTGGATGTGAAGGCGAGAAATCAAAATCCCGTTCAAAAAACCGATCACCGCCCCGACCAGTGCCGAAACCGCAAAGGTCACAAGCAGGTTGGAGGTCACATTCTTCATAAAAACCGCCATAACGCAGGCGCTCGCCGAGATCTCCGCGCCCACCGAAACGTCAATGCCCCCGGATATGATTACAGGAAGCATCCCACACGCCAAAATGCCGAGCACAGAGTAGGATTTGCAGACGTCCGTGAGGTTTTCAAAATCGAAAAAAGCATCCGTGGCAAAGCTGAAAAATACAAACAACAACAGCACGATCAGAGCGTTGGTATATTTCTGATCCGTCAATAAACTACTTTTCTTTTTCATCATCTCACCACTTTACAAAATCGCCTTGTGCATAATCTCGGCCTGCGTCGCGCTCTCTGCGTCAAATTGCGCGACAATCCGGCCGCGGCGCATCACCAGGATTCGATTGGAAACCGCCAAAACCTCCGGCAGCTCAGAGGAAATCATGATCACAGCCATGCCCTGCTGCGCGAGATCCCGTATCAGCGCGTGGATTTCCTGCTTCGCGCCAATATCGATGCCATTGGTCGGCTCGTCAATCATCAGCACCTTGGGCTTCAGGGCGAGGCATTTCGCTATAACCACGCGCTGCTGATTCCCGCCCGAAAGATTGCCCGCCTCCAATGTTGGGATAGGGGGCCTGATCCTGAGTTTTTCGATAAAGGAGGACGCGAGCTCGGCTTCTTTTTTTGCGCTCACAAGCCCCAATCGGTTCAGCAGCGTGTGCAGCACAGAGACAGTTATGTTGTCCCTTACGCTTTTTCGCGTTACCAAGCCCTGGGTGCGCCGGTCCTCCGGCACAAAGGCGATTCCCCGCTTTGTCGCCTCCTCCGCACACCTCACCCGAATCTCTTCGCCCTCAAATAATATCGCTCCGCTGTCCGGCCTTGTGATCCCGTAAATCGACTGACAGAGCTCGGTTCTTCCTGCGCCTACCAGCCCTGTCAGCGCCAGGATCTCGCCCTTCTTCAGCTGAAAGGATATATCCTCGTAATTTCCCTTTTTGCTTAAATTCTTCACCTCCAGCACAACGTCGTTATCCGGGCTCTCCGGCGCGATTCGATCATATTGCACCTTTCGTCCGACCATGCTGGAGATAATATCGTCGGCGCTGACCTCCTCCTTTAGATAAGTGCCGATAAAGGCGCCGTCGCGCAGGACCGTGATCTGGTCCGATATTTCAAACACCTCGTCGATTTTATGGCTGATAAACAAAATCGACATGCCGTCTTCACGCAGCTTGCGGATGATCTCAAACAGGGCGCGCACCTCGTTGGCGGACAGCGTCGAGGTCGGCTCATCCAAAATCAACAGCTTTGCCTGATAGACCAGCGCGCGTGCAATCGCGACCAGCTGCTGCTTGGCCGCGGACAGTGTTCCCAGCTGCGCGTCCAGATCGATCGATACCCCGATTTTTGCGATAGCGCTCTGCGCTATTTCCCTCATCTTTTTCCAGTGGATCGTTTTGCTGTTTTTTTCAATTTCCGCGCTGATGGCTATGTTCTCAACAACCGTCAAATTGGGGAACAGGGAAAAGTCCTGATAGGTTACGGCAATCCCCGCCTGCACAGCCTCCAAAGGGGTCAAGCCGGCGGTCTGATACCCGTCGATCGTCATCTCCGCGCCCGGGTCAGGCGTATACACGCCTGAAAGGATCTTGATCAGCGTCGATTTGCCCGCGCCGTTTTCCCCCATCAAGGCGTGAACAACGCCTTTGGGAATCGAGAAGCTCACATCCTGAAGCGCTTTCACACTCGCAAAGGTTTTGCTGATATGCTTCAAGTCAATCAGTGTTTGCTGTTGATTCACTGTAACACCCCCGCTTTCACTATTCGGTGCACCGTCATCGTTATGATGAAATAATAAATCAAAATTTTGAAAAAATCAATCATTAAAGCAATTTTCAGCTATTTGCTTCATAAAATTCAGCCTTTTTAGTTTATTTGACGATTTATTTCGCAATTATTGAAAATTTATTTCAAAATTCTTGACTTTTAAATCAACTGCGCTATAATTTCAATATAAAACGACTTTGTATTTTGCGAGGTTGCGCCATGAAGCCATATCAATTCAAGCTTCCTTTTTTTGAAATTGGGCCAAAAGCCTATCTATATGGAGACAATGCTCTTCGTCTTGCCAAGCGTGCGGACGAATTGGCTCAACAATTGAATATTGATGTCATTTTCACGCCGCAGACAACCGATATTTATCGCATTGCAAGTGAAACGGAACATATTAAGATCTTTGCCCAACATATGGACTCCCTTCCTCCCGGGCGCGGCATGGGCTCCGTGTTGCCGGAGGCGTTAAAAGCGGCCGGCGCTTATGGAACCTTTTTAAATCACGCCGAGCGCAAGCTTTCGCTCAGCGAAATACAGCGCTGCATCGACCGCGCCCATGAAGTCGGCCTTGCCGCCCTTGTATGCGCCAACGATGCGGCGGAGGCCGTCGCTCTTGCTCATTTTCACCCCGATATCCTGATCGTAGAGGCAGAGGATCGAATCGGAAAAGCCGGGGGGTATGAGCAGGCCCACTCCATTATGGAGATCAAACAAAACGTGGCTCA
>CAZKRQ010000057.1:0-1910 GCA_964555125.1 uncultured Oscillospiraceae bacterium | reverse complement strand
CGCGAAGAGGAAGTAGCGCATTGCATCTACTCCGGCGCGGATGCAACGGGCTGCACCAGCGCCATCGTGTGCGCCGAAAATCCGCTTGAAAAAATGGAATCGATGTTGCGCGCCTTGCGCGCCGCATGGGATGAAACACATAAAATCAGGGAATGAGGTATACAAATATGGCATGTTATCATGAAACCTTGCAGATTCAGTCCGACCGGCGCCCTACATTTCATGATTTAACAGATCAGGTAGCGAAAATCGTAGAGCAAAGCCGGATCCCAAACGGAAATGTTCTTGTCTTTTCCCCCCACACGACATGCAGCGTGCTCATACAGGAGCAGTCGGATGACACCAACTATTGGGGCGAGCAGTATGTCCTTCAGGATCTCGTCAACGTGCTCGCGAAAATCATACCCACCTGTACTTCGGAGGGACAATATCTCCACCCCGGCCCCAAGCATATTGAAATCGCCGCGCGGGAGCGCAGCGAAGAGGCCGCCTGGAGCCTGAACACCGACGCGCATCTGCGCTCGGTGCTTCTGGGCCGCTCGGTTACCGTTCCCGTTGTCGACGGGCAGCTGATCCTCGGGGAGTTCGGAAGAATATATTTCGCCGACTTCGATCAGGTTCGCGCCCGCACCAGAACCGCCTTTGTTCAAATCGTGGGCTAAGCGTCATGATCTTAACAGCCGATGTCGGGACAACCGCAATCAAAATTTGTCTGTTTGACGCCGCTTTGAAGTTGGTCGGCCTCGAACAGGAGGAATACCAGCTCCGCACCGGCAGCAACGGGTTCATAGAGCTGGAGCCGGAGCTTTATTGGGATATGTTTTGCCGCTGCACAAAAAAATGCTGCGAACAAAGCAGCATTTCCCCTCAGCAAATTTTGAAAATCGTCGTCACAACACAGGGCGAAACCCTTATCCCGATCGATAAGCGCGGCCGTCCCCTCTATCCGGCCGTCATATGGCTGGATAGCCGGGCGTCCGCCGAGGCCGGGTGGATTCGCTCTCACATGGACGCGGACGTGTTTTACCGCCATACCGGCATCTCCGATTGCAACGCCACCTGCCCCGTTTGCAAGCTTCTGTGGTTCAAACATCATCTTCCGGAAATTTACAGCAATACCTATCGCTTTCTACTGCTCGAGGACTACCTCATCTTCCGGCTAACCGATCAGATTGTGACGGAAAAATCGCTGTTATCGACAACCGGCTATTTTGATATTTACCACGACCGCATCTGGCATGAAATAATGGAGCTCTGCGATCTCGATCCCGGCAAGGTTCCCCCGCCACTCGAATGCGGCGCGGCCGTCGGCGGCGTCAGCCCGACATCGCAGCATAGATTGGGTCTGTCCGCCGGCGCCACAGTCTATACCGGCGCTATGG
Source organism: uncultured Oscillospiraceae bacterium (assembly GCA_964555125.1). Taxonomy (GTDB): domain Bacteria; phylum Bacillota; class Clostridia; order Oscillospirales; family Ruminococcaceae; genus CAZKRQ01. The sequence goes on along the minus strand of CAZKRQ010000057.1, from coordinate 528 downwards.
ATCAGGTCTGCGCCGCAATTGGGGCCGGCAACGTGACGCCCGGTATTGTAACGGAAAATACCGGTACCGCTCTGGCTCTGGGGGCTACTGCCGATATTTCCGTTTTAGAAAGCAAGCCGAATCTCACCGTCTATCGCCACGCTTTTTCGGGTGGGTATCTAATCATGCCCATTTGCATGACCGGCGGTATGTTTCTGAAATGGTTCAAGGATCAATTTTGTTCTGCGGAAATCGAGCAGGCAAAGCGGCAGGGCGTTTCGGTTTATTCTCTGTTGGACCGCGCCGCGCAAGACGGCGAACCGCTCTGCAAAGGACTTATCGCTTTTCCCTATCTCAACGGCGTTATCCAGCCGCAATTCGCGCCGCAAGCCAGAGGTGTCTTCTTCGGTTTTGGTCTCGAGCATCATCGAAACGATTTCATCCGCAGTATTTTTGAGTCCATTGGCTATATGCTGCGCGAAAATCTGGAGGTTCTTTCAGACAAGCTCCCCTGTCCCATTCGCCAGATCTGGTCCTGCGGAGGTGGGA
>CAZKRQ010000056.1:0-9075 GCA_964555125.1 uncultured Oscillospiraceae bacterium | reverse complement strand
GGCCGGTGATCTCCTTGACCGCCTTGATGACGGCCATCTTGTTCGCGCCGACCTCTTTGAGGATGACGTCAAACTCGCTCTTCTCCTCGGCGGCCGCGTCTCCGCCGGCGGCCGGGCCCGCAACCGCGACAGCCGTCGCAGCGGCGGAAACACCGAATTCCTCTTCGATCGCTTTCACGAGCTCGGAAAGCTCGAGAACGGTCATGCCCTTGATCTCTTCGATCATTTTAGCAAAATCAGCCATTGTATTTTCTCCTTGTCAATTATTGTTTGTTGCGCGGCGCTCTCGCCGCGCGGCCGGGATTTCACGCCTCGGCTTCCGCGTTTTTCTTCGCGATCTCGCTGATCGCTCTCGCGAACGAAGCGATGATGCTGTTGAGCGAGCCGGCGACCATCGCGATGAGGGTATCTCTCGAGGGCAGCGCGGCAAGCGCCTTCAGCTCGTCGACGTTCATGATTTTGCCGTCGACACAGCCGATCTTCATGTCGAAGAACTCCTTGTTCTTCGACGCATACTTTTGCAGCACTCTCGCGGGCGCGACCTCGTCCTCGCCTGTCGCGAGCGCGGTCGTGCCGTTCAGGCAGGGGACGAACTCCTCGAGACCGGCCTCTTTGCAGGCGCGCGCGAGCAGGGTGTTTTTGACGACCTCATAGACGACATTTTCTTCGCGCAGCTCGGCGCGCAGCTTTGTGTCGTCGGCGACGTTGATCCCCTTATAGTCGACAAGCACCGCAGATTTCGCGCCCTTCAGCCTTTCGACGAGCTCGGCGACCTGCGCCTGCTTTTCCAGCAATACTTTTTCGCTTGGCATATTCTTTTTCACCTCCGTTTGATAAAGTCGACCAGATTCCGTGAGTGAAAACAAAACCCTTCCCCGGCCAACGCCGAGGAAGGGAAAACCAGTCAATCTGAGCGCAGTAAAGCGCGCATTTCCTTAGTTTTTACCTCGGCAGGCGGCCCGCAAAGCAGACCATTATGTTTTCACACCTGCTGTCTTTGGTCAAAACAGCTTATTCAGTATACCGCAGGGCGCGGGCGCTGTCAAGCGCTTTGTCAACCCTGCTGGCCGAGCGCCGCCATATAGCGCTGGGTCGCGACCTTAATGCCGGGGCCCATCGTCGTCGAGACGACACAGGATTTGATATATTGGCCCTTGGACGCGGCCGGCTTCGCCTTGACGATCGCCTCGACGAGGGTGTCGAAGTTCTCGGCGAGCTTCTCCTTGCCGAACGACGCCTTGCCGATCGGGCAATGGATGATGTTGCTCTTGTCCAGGCGATATTCGATCTTACCGGCCTTCGCCTCGGCGACCGCCTTCGCGACGTCGGGGGTCACTGTGCCCGCCTTGGGGTTCGGCATCAGGCCACGGGGGCCGAGCACCTTACCGAGACGGCCGACGATGCCCATCATGTCCGGCGAGGCAATGACAACGTCGAAATCCATGAAGCCCTCCTTCTGGATGCGCTCGGCGAGCTCCTCGGCGCCGACAATCTCCGCGCCCGCCGCCTCGGCGGCTTTCACGTTGTCACCCTTGGCGAACACCGCGACGCGCACCGATTTGCCGGTGCCATTGGGCAGGACAATCGCGCCGCGAACCTGCTGATCCGCATGGCGGCTGTCGACGCCCAGACGGACGTGGATCTCGACCGTCTCGTCGAATTTCGCCTTGGCGGACTGGCAGCACAGCTCCAGCGCCTCGGTGGTCTCATACAGCTTGGTGCGGTCGACGAGCTTGGCGCTCTCGATATATTTCTTTCCGTGTTTCATCCTGTTAGCCCTCCTCTACTGTGACGCCCATGCTGCGCGCGGTGCCGGCGATCATCTTCATCGCCTGCTCGACGCTGGAAGCGTTGAGGTCGGGTTTCTTGATTTCGGCGATCTTCTGAAGCGATGCTTTGGAAATCGTCGCGACCTTCTTTTTATTCGGCTCACCCGAGCCGCTCTCGATATTGCACTCTTTCTTAATCAAAACCGCCGCGGGCGGGGTCTTGGTCACGAACGAGAACGAGTGGTCGGCATAGACCGTGATGACGACCGGGATAATCATCCCGATGTCGTTTTTGGTGCGCTCGTTGAACTCCTTCGTGAACGCCATGATGTTGACGCCGTGCTGGCCGAGCGCCGGGCCGACAGGGGGGGCCGGGGTCGCCTTGCCGGCAGGGATTTGCAGCTTGATATAGCCGATTACCTTTTGTGCCATTTTCAATCCTCCGAATACTGAGTGGTATCGCGGAGCGCATTGCAGTCAGATTTTGCGCTCCTCCCACGAGAACGCCCTGAGAGCGTCCTCTCTGAAAGCTTCCTGCTCGAAGCCGTCATACAAAAATCAAATCGTGGTGGCCTGGCCGAGCTCGAGCTCGGCGGTGGTTTCGCGTCCGAACATGGAAACCTTGACCTTGACCTTCTGCTTGTCTCTGTCGATCTCCTCGACGACGCCGACAAAGCCCGAGAGCGGGCCCTCGACAATCTTGACGCTGTCGCCGGGCGCGTAGTCGATCTGGATCTCGCGCGTCTCGACGCCGAGCTTGTCGACCTCCTCCTGCGAGAGGGGCACCGGTTTTGTCGTCGTGCCCACAAAGCCGGTCACACCGCGCGTGTTGCGCACGATATACCAGGTCTCGTCGGTGACGATCATCTTGACCAGCACATAGCCGGGGAAGATTTTGCGCTCCACTTCCCTGCGCTTGTTGTCCTTGATCTCCACGACCTTTTCGGTCGGGATCTTGACCTCCTGGATGAGATCCTGCAAGCGGCGGTTTTCCACCATTTTTTCGATGTTGGTCGCGACCTTATTCTCATAGCCCGAATAGGTGTGGACCACATACCATTTGGCGCTGTCGGACATACTTTAACCCACCTTCCGTTTTAAGCGGCCGTGCCCGTGAGCGCGTTGATGAGCAGCGTGCGCAGCCAGTTGAACAGCAGGTCGAGCCCCCAAACGAGAACGGCGAAGACCAGAATCGTCACCAGCACGACGACGCAGTCGCGAACGATCTGCTGCCGCGTCGGCCAGACGATCTTTTTGAATTCGCCCGCAACGTCGCGGAAGTATTTGGCCAAACGCGCAAAGATGCTCGGCTTTTTGGCCTTTTTCGCGTCCTTTTTGCCGTCTCTGGCCTTCACCTCGGCGGTCTTGTCCGCGCCCTTTGCTTTGGCGTTTTGCTTGTCTGCCATTTCGTTACCGCCTTTACTTTGTTTCGCGATGAAGCGTGTGCTTGCGGCAGAACGGACAATACTTGTTCAGTTCCAGCCTGTCGGGTGTGTTCTTCTTGTTTTTGGTCGTGTCATAGTTGCGCTGTTTGCACTCCGTGCAAGCAAGTGTGATTTTCACTGTCATTTCTTCGGCACCTCCGTTTTATGACCGTTTTTTCGGTCCTTTTGCCTCCCTCACCCAGGCGGCGCGCGCCCCCTTCCTCTCGAAAAAAGAGCGCACAAAAAAAGAAGCCTGACAAAGAGGTAGTCTTACTATACCACGCGGGCGCGCCTGTGTCAATATGGCCGGACAAACTTTTGACATTGCCGCCGAAGTATACTATCATGTAAGACGCCGTCCGCAAAAAGTTTTTGCTTTCGGGTTTTCTAAAGCGCGTCACTATGGTAGTATAATAGTATTAAAAAGCATTTTTTGAAAAAGTCAAATTCTGAAGAGGTGTTTTTATGCCCAGAATCAAAGCGGCGATCCTGTTCGGCGGCGCCTCCAGCGAATATGAGGTTTCGCTGCGCTCCGCGGCGTCGGTGCTGCGCAATATTCCCGCCGACCGATACGACGTCGCGGCCGTCGGCATCACAAAGGACGGGCGCTGGCTGCGCTATCACGGCGGGCCGGAAAAAATCTAAAACGACACCTGGCTGTCGGAGGCGTCCGACGCCTGCTTTCTCTCGCCCGACCGGGCCGTGCACGGCCTGGTGACGGTCGGCGCGGACGGAAGGGCCGTCTGCGAGCGGGTCGACGTGGTGTTCCCCGTCCTGCACGGCCGCAACGGCGAGGACGGCACCGTGCAGGGGCTGCTTCAGCTGGCCGGCATCCCCTTTGTCGGCTGCGGCGTGCTCTCCAGCGCCGTGTGCATGGATAAGGCGGTGACCAACACGCTGCTCGACGCGTGCGGTATCGCGCACGCCCCCTGGCGCTCGCTCCGCCGCCACGAATTGCCCGCGCTCGGCGCGCATATCGCCGAGTGGGAGGACTCGCTCGGCTACCCGATGTTTGTCAAGCCCGCGAACGCGGGCTCCTCGGTCGGCATCACCAAGGCGCGCGACCGCGGCGAGCTCGAGGCCGCGCTCGGCCTCGCCTTCGAGCACGACGACAAGGCGGTGATCGAAAAAACCATTGTCGGGCGCGAGCTCGAGTGCGCCGTGCTCGGCAACCTCGACGCGGCGGCCTCGGTCGTCGGCGAGGTGCTCTCCGCCAACGAATTCTACGACTACGACGCAAAATACATCAACGCGCGCAGCCGCACGGTGATCCCGGCCGCGCTGACCGAGGCCGAGAGCCGCGCGGTGCGCGAGACGGCCGTGCGCGCGTTTCTGGCGCTCGGCTGCGCGGGCCTTGCCCGGGTCGACTTTCTTCTCGAGCAGGAGACCGGCCGCCTGTATCTCAACGAGCCGAACACTATCCCCGGCTTCACCTCGATCAGCATGTACGCGAAGATGTGGGAGGCGGCCGGGCTTCCCTTCCCCGCCCTGATCGACCGCCTGTTCTCCCTCGCGCTGGAGAGGGACGGCCAATGAGCGACCACCGCGCCATCGGCGTCTTCGATTCGGGCCTCGGCGGGCTGACCGCCGTGCGGCAGCTCATCCGGCTCGCGCCGGACGAGGACATCGTCTTTTTCGGCGACACCGCCCGCGTGCCCTATGGCGGCCGCCCCGCCGAGACGATCACCCGGTATGCGCTTGAGGACATTTCCTTTCTGCTCGCGCGGGACGTCAAGCTCATCGTCGCCGCGTGCGGCACGGTATCCTCCACGCTGCCCGCCGCGCTGAGCCGGCGTATCCCCGTGCCCTATACCGGCGTCATCGAGCCGACGGCGCGCGCCGCCGCGGCCGCGACCAGGAACCGGCGCATCGGCGTACTCGGCACCCGCGCGACGGTCAGGAGCGGCAGCTTTGTGCGGGAGCTGGAACGCCTCCTGCCCGGCGTCGTGACGGTGGCGCAGGCCTGCCCGATGTTCGTTCCGCTTGTCGAAAACGGGTATTTTGCGCGCGGCTGCGAGCCGACACACTATTTCGCGCGGGAATATCTCGCCCCTCTGATCGAGCGGCAGGTCGACACCGTCATCCTCGGCTGCACCCACTATCCCCTCATTCAGGAGATCCTCGCCGACCTGCTCGGGCCGGAGGTGACCCTCATTGATTCGGGTTATGAGACCGCAAAAGCGGCGCTCGCGACACTCGACGGGGCAAATCTCCGCAACCCCTGCGGCGGCCGGCGCCAATATTTCACCTCGGACAGCCCGGACGATTTTTCCACCATGGCGGAATACTTTTTGGGCTATCCCGTTCACGATGAGGTCGGCCGCGCGGATCTGCGGGCAATCAGGACCGCCGCCTGCTTCGGAAAGGAATAAAAAAATGGACAACAACTGCACCATCACCATCGCGGGGCGGCAGATCGTGTCGAGCGGAATCGAAAATCTGTCCCTGACCACGCTCGGGTGCTTCAGCTTTGCGCCCGAGCAGACGCTCATCACCTATGAGGAGTCGGAGGCGACCGGCTTTGCCGGCGACACGACCACCCTCTCGGTCGAGGGAAACCGCCGCGCCACCCTGACCCGCCGCGGCAACACCTTTTCCACCCTCGTGATCGAAAAGGGGAAAAAGCATATGTGCCACTACGACACCGGCGAGGGCACGATGGTCATCGGCGTCTTTGCGGACAAGATCGAGAACGATCTCGACGAACACGGCGGCGAGCTGCGCCTTCGCTATCGCCTCGACATCAACTCGAGTGCGCTTTCGATCAACGAGCTCAACATTTCAGTGAGGGAGAACACAAGCAATGCATGATCCAATCGGCGCCGCCAAACAGCAGGCGCGCACCCTAATCGAACAGGCCTACGCCGCGTGCGCGGCGGCGGGCGCGTTGCCCGAAGGCGGCCTTCCCGACTTTGTTGTCGAGGTCCCGGCCGAAACCGCGCACGGCGACCTCGCCGTCAACGCCGCGCTCGTCAGCGCGCGGGCCTTTAAGGCCAGCCCCCGCGCGATCGCGCAGGCCCTCGCGGACAGGCTCTGTCTGGAGGGCTCTGTGTTCGCAAAGGCCGAGATCGCGGGCCCGGGCTTTATCAACCTCTTTCTCGCCGACAGCTTTTGCGGCGACGTGATCAGAAGCGTGCTCGAGCGCGGCGAAAACTACGGCCGCACCGACATGGGCGCGGGGCAAAAATACATGGTCGAGTTCGTCTCCGCCAACCCGACGGGGCCGATGCATCTGGGCAACGCGCGGGGCGGCGCGCTCGGCGACTGCCTCGCGAGCGTGCTCGAGGCGGCGGGCTATGACGTGACCCGCGAATTCTACGTCAACGACGCGGGCAACCAGATCGCGAAGTTCGGCCTCTCGCTGGAGGCCCGCTATCTTCAGCTCTACCGGGAGGACATCCCCTTTCCCGAGGACGGCTATCAGGGCGAGGATATTACGCAGCGCGCGAAGGAATTCGCCTCGCTGCACGGCGACAGCTATGTCGGGGCGACGCCGGAGGAGCGCCGCGCCGCGCTCGTCGATTACGCGCTGCCGCGCAACATCGAGGGGCTCAAAAGGGATCTGCACAAATACCGCATCGACTACGACGTGTGGTTTTTGGAGAGCACGCTGCACAGCGGGGGGCTTGTCGACAAGGTCATCGGCCTGCTTCGCGAAAAGGGCCATATTTATGAAAGCGACGGCGCGATCTGGTACCGCGCGACGGATTTCGGCGCGGAAAAAGACGAGGTCCTCGTGCGCTCCAACGGCGTCCCGACCTATTTTGCGGCGGACATCGCCTATCACTACAACAAATTCGCCGTGCGCGGCTTTGACCGCGTCATCAACGTCTGGGGCGCCGACCATCACGGCCACGTCGCGCGGCTCAAGGGCGCGATGGACGCCATCGGCCTGGACGGAAGCAAGCTCGACATCGTGCTCATACAGCTCGTGCGCCTTGTGCGCGACGGCGAGCCCGTCCGCATGAGCAAGCGCACCGGCAAGGCGATCACCCTCACCGACCTGCTCGAGGAGATCCCCATCGACGCCGCGCGGTTTTATTTCAACCTGCGCGAGGCCAAGAGCCAGTTTGATTTTGATCTCGATCTCGCGGTCAGGGAAAGCGCGGACAACCCCGTCTATTACGTTCAGTATGCGCACGCGCGCATTTGCAGCATCGTCAAGGCGCTCGCCGCCGACGGCGTTGACCTCAACGACCTCGCCGACGCCGAGCTCTCATTGCTGCGCGAGCCGGACGAGACGGCGCTCGTCAAGCTCATCGCCAAGCTGCCCGGCGAGATCAACGCCGCGGCACGCGAATACGACCCCGCGCGCATCACCCGCTACACCGTCGACCTCGCGAGCGCGTTTCACCGCTTCTACACCAGCTGCCGCGTCAAATGCGACGACCCCGCGCTCTGCCGCGCGCGCGCCGCGCTGTGCATCGCCTCGCGCCAGGTGCTTCGCAACTGCCTGGCGCTGCTCAAGATCAACGCGCCGGAGAGCATGTAATCGCCGCCCGCGAAAAAGGAGATCACGCCATGAATCCGATGCAGAACAACAACCGCTATTCCGCGCGGAATACAGCTTCCACGCCTCGCAAAGGGCGCTCGGCCGCCGGCGCTTTGGTGGGCGTATGGGTAGCGGCCGCCTTTCTTTTCTCGGTCGGCGGCGCCGCGACCGTGATCGGCGTTCTTGTGGTGATTGGCGCCGTCACAGGGTTTATTGTCTGGGCCGCCAAAAGCGCCGCCGGTTCCCCGAGAGCAAACCCGGGCCGGCCCGGCGGAACGGCGCCCGCGCCCATTCGGCCCATGCAGCCGCAGCCCTACCGCGCCGCGGCGGACGGCCATCTCTGCGACCCGGGCCAGCACGAAGAGGAGCATCGCTCCAACGAGGCGCTCAACGAGATGGAGCGCGGCTACGCGGACGATTACGACCGCCGGTTTGCGCCGCAGGGCTATCCAAATTCCGCCCCCGGCAACCGCGAGGGCCGCATGACCCGCGAGGAGTATCAGAAAAAAACGCGGGAGCTGCGCTCCCTGCTCGACGCGGGCATCCTCTCGCAGGAGGAGTACCGCGCGAAGATGAGCGAATACTCCCGTTTCGTGCGATGAATCAACCGTTGACCGAAAAACCGGGAGGGCGCGCGCCCTCCCGGCTTTTTCACTTCCTCCGCGAGCCCTGCCGCGCGGCAGGGCCGGTACGGTTAATAGGCAAAGCGCCACCCCGCGTTGTCCGCGCGGTGGCGCTCTTTTCGCTGTTTCTGCCAACCGGCAGATTTACCACGTGACGGGCTCGAACGACACGCCGGGATAATAGTGCTCCAGAATCTGGCGATAGCTCCAGCCGAGCTCCTGCGCGTATTCATTCGCGCCGGCCTTGCTCATGCCGACACCGTGGCCGCTGCCCAGCGTGGTAAAGATGATCTGGGTCGAATTCACCTGCACGGTGAAATCCGCCGAGCGAAGGCTCAGGCACTCCATGAGCGACGCGCCGCTGCACATGAGCTGGTTGTCGAGCAGGATCGTGTCCGAGGTCCCGTTTTGCGGCACGATCCAGTTGGCCGGCTCGGAGGAAAGGGTGATGTGAAAGGCCTCCTCTATGCGCGCCTTGACCGCGCTGGCGCTGAAGGTGGTCGTGCGGGAATATCCCGCGACCTGCGCGTCATACTCGCTCGCGACCGGGATGAGATAGGGGTATTCGGCGCCGAATACATCGGCGCTCGACTTGGTCAAGCCGGAGGAGATCGCAAAATAGGGCGTAAACGCGGCCTCGCCGTTATAGGTCATGCATTCGCCAATGACCTCCGACACGAGCGCGCGCGTGCGGTCGCTGGGCGTCGCCAGGGTGACCGACGGCGCGCCGGTCGTGTTATAGGAATATTTCAGCCAGGAGACCACGG
>CAZKRQ010000055.1:693-9084 GCA_964555125.1 uncultured Oscillospiraceae bacterium | reverse complement strand
CCATCGCGGCGTAAGCGCGGCACAGCGCGCTCTGCTCCGGCGTCAGCCTGTCCGAGAAAACGTCTGCAAAGCACCCCGCCTGCGCAAACATGCGGGCATAGACGCTGCGGATCTGCGCGGTGCGGGAGAGCTTTTTCGCCGCGAGCAGGGGGTCGTGCGCGTTGTAGGCGCCGACCTGGTTGTCTCCGTGCTGCCGGTAAAGGAGCAACGGCTCGCGGATGACCTCAATGCGGCCGAACGCCGCAGCGATGAGTGCGAGCCACCAGTCGTGCATGACCGAATGGGCGGGCTGCGCGGGCACGAGGCCGCGCAGTGCCCGGTTGATCATCACGGTGCAGCCGGTCACATTGTTCTGGCACAGCAGATTTTTAAGGCTCCTGCGCTCGGGCGAGAGCTTTTCATAGGCAAACAGAGAGGGCGCGATGGGCTCGAGCGCGGGCCCGACGACCGCCAGATCCCCGTGCACGAGGACCGGCGTCTGCGTGCCCGCCTCCTCCTCCGCCGCCAGCATACGCGCAAGCGTTGCGCCGACCTTGCCGGGCAGCCAGACGTCGTCAGCGTCGGCGAACATGAGGTAGTCGCAGTCGGGCGCGTCGAGCAGCAGGCGGAAAAAATTGTTCTGGGCGCTGCCGCTCTGCATTTCGGCGAAGGTCGCGAACACGCGGCTGTCCCGCGCGACATAGGCGTCGAGAATCGCCGGCGTGCCGTCCGACGAACAGTCGTCCCGGGCGATAAGCTGAAAATCGCGGTGTTCGCCGCCAAGGATCGAATCCAGCAGCGCGCCCACATGCGCCGCGTTGTTATAGGTCGCGAGTAGGATCGCGATCGAAGCGCTCATCCGTTCAGCGCCGCGTCAAAGACCGCGCGGACGATTTGCTTGTTCGCGGCGCCTTCGTGCAATTTGTCGTTTTCGACATAATAGGTCGGCACGTAGTAATAATCGTATTGCGCGGCGCGCTCGGCCTCGCGCCCCTCGTCGACCAGCTCGAGCCGGAGACTGCGGTAGACGGGGTTTTCAGAAAACAGCTCCTGGTGCCAGGCCAACGCCTGTCGGCAATACGGACAACCGGGCAGATAGAACATTGTGATCTTTTTCACGAACACAGCGCTCCTTTTCCACATATGCTATCCTACATATTATATGATGGTATGGGGAAAAAGTCCAGCGTCAGGGCAAAGTATTTTATTTCCGCGCGCTTTGATAGACGAATGAAGAAAATGCGCTCTCCAAAGGGAAAGCGCATTTGTAAAATAAGCGTCGGTGTCCTTAAGAAAAATAGCGGTCCGCGATTTCCGCCGCTCCCTCATAGTCCGCGGCGATCACGATCAGCACATACTGCCCGCTCTGGCGGATCACCGCGTTTTCGATGCGCGGCACGGCGTCGGGCGCATAGGAAGTGTAGGTCTCGAGCAGGCTGTCGCGGTGCGCGCCGAGAGACTCGGCCAGCGCCTTCGCCGCCTTGGCGTCGGCGCACTCAAAGACGCCCCACTCCTCGGCGGTCGCGCCCATCCCGGCGTGATACTCCATCGAGACGCAGCCCGAGACGTCGCTCTCGCACTGGCCGCCGATCGCGGCCTCGTCCATCGAGACGAGCGAATCGAGGAACAGGTCGGCGTCGCTCAGCTCGGCGGCGAGCGCGGCGGTGTCGATCGAGACCTTCTTCCCGCCGCAGGCGGCGAGGCTCAGCGCCAGCACAAGGGCGAGCGCGCAGGTGATAAGCTTTTTCAATTTTTATAATTCTCCTTTGCTACGGTGTGGGTTTTCAGATAGGTGTGCCACGGCCCGAACGAGCCGGAGTTGAGATTGACGCCGTCCGAGGTGTAGTCGGAGGGCAGCACGCCCGACTCGTTTTTATAGACCGAGGCGACGTCGAGATAATAGACCTGCTTGGAGGCCGCGAGGGCGCGCAGGCGGGCGTTGTATTCATTGATGCGCGCGTTGGTGTAGATTTCGGAGGAGGACTCGCGATTGGCGGAGACCGGCAGCAGCGACTGGATATAGACCTGGGTCATCGGCAGCGAGGCGCGGATGGTGTCGATCAGATCCTCGTAATAGGCGATATAGTCGTCGACCGAATTCCAGCCCAGCTCGTTGATGCCGAGGCTGAGATAGACGCTCGTATAGGGCTTGGCCGCGAGGGCGGCGCGCAGGGTGCCCGACTCAAATTCATAGTCCAGCACGTTGCTGACGCTGACGTTCGGGCTCGCGAGGACCGTCGCGTTGGGGATGATCTTGTAAAGCGACAGGCCCTGTGTGCGGGAATCGCCGACAAACAGCGCGTCGGCAAAATAGGAGTCCGCGACCTCGGCGCTCTCCGGCACGGGCGCGCTGTAGTCATAGAGCACGGCGTAGCCGGCGAGATCGGCGGGCGAGGCGGGCTGGTTCGGGCCGATCTGGCTGAAGCCGTCGGGCTTGGGCGCGGGCCGGTTCTTTTTGGTGATGGCGCGGATGCCCGCGACGAGCAGCGCCACGACGAGCACGATGACCGCCAGGCAGGCGGCGCAGAACACGATCCGCCGGATGAGGAACTTGCGCTTTCTTGCCCGTTTTTGCTCCGCCGTCAATCGTTTCGTCGCCATATGCTCTCCTTGGAGCGAGCACGCTCCCGGTTAAAAGGTGAATTTGCTCTATGGTGATTGTACCGAATGTGAGGGGCAATGTCAATAAACAGCGGTCGAAATCGGTTGACTTAGCGCGCAATCTGTCTATAATAATCTGGAAAACACTCTCGTAAACCGGCGGGAAAGAGGGCTTTTCGGCGGGCGCCGGCCGTGAAAGCGGGGGCGGAGTGGCGGGGGACGCCCCGCGGCGCAATAAAGGGAAGAGAGGAAAAGACTTTGGAGCTCAACATTGTGCTGGTGGAACCGCGGATTCCACAAAACACGGGAAACATCGCGCGCACCTGCGCCGCGACCGGCGCGCGGCTGCATCTCGTCGAGCCGATGGGGTTTCGCGTCGACGACGCCAAGCTCAAGCGCGCGGGCCTCGACTACTGGCACCTGCTCGACATCACCTATTACCGCGACTTTGCGGATTTTCTCGCGCGCAATCCGCGGGGGGATTTCTGGTATTTCACAACCAAGGCGGAGAGGGCGCACTCCCAGGCGCGCTATGAGGACGGCTGCTATCTCGTGTTCGGCCGGGAGGACCGGGGCCTGCCCGAGGCCCTGCTGCACGAGCACTATGACCGCTGCGTGCGCATCCCGATGCGCGACGGCGCGCGCAGCCTGAACCTCAGCAACTCGGTCGCCGTCGCGGTATATGAGGCGCTGCGGCAGAACGATTTCCCCGCGCTCTCGTCGAAGGGCGCGCTGACGCAGTTTTAAGAGCGCGCCGCCCCTCTCGCGCAGAGGCGCAAAATGTGGTATACTATTGCAAAACGGCGGGGAGGGCGGCTGCATGGAGAAGGGAATACGGCGCAGGGTCGATGCGCTGCTCGCCGCGATGACCCGAAGGGAGAAGGCGTCGCTGTGCGCCGGCGGGGGATATTGGCGGACCGCCGCCGTTGCGCGGCTGAGCATTAGGCCGGTCGTCATGGCCGACGGCTCCTGCGGCGTGCGCAGGGAGCCTGCCAAGGGCAGGCTTATCGAGACGAGAGCCGAGCCCGCGACCTGCTTTCCGACGCCGGCGGCGCTGGCGTGTGGGTTCGACCCGCAGCTGACGCGGGAGATCGGCGCGGCGATCGGCCGGGAGGCGGCCGCCCTCGGCGTGGATCTGCTGCTGGGGCCGGGCGTCAACATCAAGCGGAGCCCTCTGTGCGGGCGCAATTTTGAGTATTTCTCCGAGGATCCCGCGGTGTCCGGGGAGCTGGGCGCGGCATTCCTTCAGGGCGTGCAGAGCGCGGGCACGGGCGGATGCGTCAAGCACTACTGCTGCAATAATCAGGAGAACGGCCGCCTCGTCGCGGACAGCGTCGTTGACCGGCGGGCGCTGCACGAGATCTATCTCGAGCCGTTCCGGCGCGCCATCGAGAAGGGCCGGCCCCGCGCGTTGATGTCATCTTACAACAAAGTGAATGGCGAATATTCGGGAGAAAGCGAATATTTGATGAAAACCGTGCTGCGCGGCCGGTTTGGCTTTGAGGGGGTCGCCGTCAGCGATTGGGGCGCGGTCAACGACCGCGTGAAGGGTCTTCGCGCCGGGCTCGACCTCGAGATGCCGGGCGGGCCGGGCGGCGCGGAGAAGGAGATCCTCGCCGCGCTTGAAAGCGGCGAGCTGGCCGAGCAGGAGCTCGACTGCTGCGTGCGGCGGGTCCTCGCGCTTGCCGTGCAGAGTGAAAATAGCCGGTGCACGCAGCCCGCCGTTGATTTTGCGGCGCACAGCCGGCTCGCGCGCCGCGCTGCGGCGGAGTGCGCGGTCTTGATGAAAAACGAAGGGGCGCTGCTGCCCCTGCCGTCCGGGCGGCGCTTCGCGGTGATCGGCCGTTTTGCCGAGCGGGCGCGGTTTCAGGGGACGGGCAGCGCGCGGGTGCAGCCGGTCGAGCGGCGGGAGGCGCTCGAGGCGTTCTCCGCTTCGGGCGCGCGGTATTGCTATGCGCAGGGCTATTATCCGGACGGCTCGACCGACGAGGCGCTGCTCGAGGAGGCGGCCCGCGCCGCGCGGGAGACGGGGACCGCGGTGATATTCTGCGGCCTGCCGGACCTGTACGAGATCGAGGGATGCGACCGCGCGCATATGAGGCTGCCGGACGGGATGCTGGCGCTGGTCGACCGGGTGCGCGCCACGGGCGTGCGGGTCGCGGTGGTGCTCATGCTGGGCGCGCCGGTCGAGCTCCCGTTTGCCGACAGGGTCGACGCGATCCTCTGCATGTATACGGCGGGGCAGTGCGCGGGCGCGGCGGCGGCCGATCTCGTGCTCGGCGACGCGCAGCCGTCCGGCAAGCTGGCCGAGACCTGGCCGCTGTCGGCCGACGACCTTCCCTGCCGCCGCTATCTGACCGATTCGCGGCGCTGTGAATACCGCGAGGGAATTTATGTCGGCTATCGCTATTATGGGGCGGCGGGGGTGCCGGTGCGCTATCCGTTCGGGCACGGGCTGCACTATACCGAGTTTGAAACGACAGAAGCGGCGCTGGACGCGGCAACGCTCTCCGAGGGCCTGTTGCGCGTCTCGTGGCGGGTGCGCAATCGCGGCGCGCGGCCCGGCGCGCAGACGGTATTTGTTTTCACAGGCAAACGGGGAACAGGCGAAAAGAGCCTGCGCGCGTTTGCGAAGGCGCGGCTCGCGCCGGGCGAGGAGGCCGCGCAGGTTGCGGCGCTCTCGCTGCGGGATTTTGCCTATTTTAATGTGAAAACCGGCGGTTGGGAGGTCGAGAACGGCGACTATGTCGTGTATGTCGGGCCCTCGCTCGATGAGCTGGCGGCGCTGCCGGTCGCGGTGCGGGCGCCGCATTCCCTCGCTCCGCCCCCCTACTTTTCGGCGCAGGAAGCGGCGGCGCTGCCCGACGAGGGGTTCTATCGGGTGCTGGGCCGCCGCCCCGCGCCGGAGACCGGCCCGAGGCCCTATACGATGAACAGCACGCTGCGGGAGCTGCGCGGCTCGGCGGCGGGCCGTGTGTTCGCCGGGATCTGCGCGGGCGGGGTTGCGCGCGGCGCGAAGGGCGCCGAGGAGAGCACGGCGCTGATGCTGCGCCGCGCGGCGGAGGAGATGCCGCTGCGCGCGCTCTGCGCGCTGTCCAGGGGCCTGCTGCCCCGAAGCGCCGCGCTTTGGATCCTGCGTCTCGCCAACGGAAAACAAAAAAGAGGTGTTCGTCATGTCGCTCAAAAAAAGTAATCGGAAATCGGATTTTGCCGTCGCCGTCACGGCGGCGCGCACGGCGCGAATCACAAACGGGGTGCTGTGCGCGGTCGGCTGCGCGCTGCTCGTCGCGGCGCTCGCGGCCTGCTTCGTGTTCGCGCGGGAGTATCTGCTGCTTGCCGCGAGCGTCTGCGCGACGCTGATGATCCCGCTGGCCGCGCTGCTGGTCAAGAGCTTTGCCGAGGTGCGCGCCATCGAGCGGATCGCGCAAACCGGCGTCTATGCCGCCAAATTGACCGAGCAACAGCAGGAGGATGTCAGGGAGAATCTGCTGCGGCAGGGCCGCCAGTTTTATCTGAGCGCGTTTTTGTGCATCGCGTTCCCCGAGGCGATCGTGCTCACCGTGCTGTATAAAACCACCGGGAACGACCTGTTTTTGCTGGTGATGTCGATTTTTACGCTGGCCTGTCTCGCCGTGGCCTGTCTCGCCGGGTTATATCTCGGCGCGCGGCTGCGGGTGCGCCGCCCGTTCTGCACCGTTTCGCCCAAGGGGGTGCTGACCTCGCGCGAGGTGCTGCCGTTTGACGCGAAGAAAAAGGAAGTTTTATCCCTTGTGCGGTTTGACGATTATTTTCGCATAGAATTTATAAAGACGGAGATACTGGGTATCAGACGGCGCGCCAGCGTGATCGTGCCGGCCGACGGCGTGCTCAAAAACGGGGTGGACGGGGATTTGAACGAGATCATGACCCGCTCGCTCGGGCTGCGCCGCCTCACCATCATCCACAGCGATTTTTATGAGAGCCTCGATTATTCCGAGGAGACGGTCAACGCGCTCGCCGCGGCGCAGCTGCGCGCGGAGGGCGCCGGCCCGCAGTAAGGAGAGAAAATGGCAAACACAAACGCACAGAACCGGCGCGCGGACGGCCCGGACGAGGCCCGCGCCCAGGCCGCGCGCAGAAGCAGGAGGGAGAAGCAGAAGCGCAGGCGCAAAAAGGCCGCCGCGCGGTTTGTGCTGCGGGCGGTGGTACTGCTGCTCGCGGTGGCCGCGGTGGGGCTGATCGCCGCGACCGTATATGAGCGCGTTGTAAAAAAAGACCCGGAGCCGGACGGCAGCGGCGCCCCGGCGATGTCGCCGGAGCAGGGCCAGCCGGTCGATCAGAAGCCGGAGGATATTTTGCCCGAGCCCGAGCCTGATCCGATGACCGAGGACGGCATCCCCATGCAGAAGCTCAAGGACAACGTCTATCTGTATGAGAGGGACGGCGTGACCTGGCTGCGCATCGAGGGGCACGACATGATCCTCTGCAACAAGGATTACGGCCTGCCGCAGGATTTCGGCGGGGAGATCGCGGGCGAGGCGCGCGAGGCGTTCGACGCGATGTTCGCCGCGGCGCAGGCGGACGGACTTTTCATCGACATCGGCTCGGGCTACCGCAGCTACGAGACGCAGGAGGCCATCCACAACCGCTATATCTCCTCCTACGGGGTCGAATACACCAAGGCGGTGTCCGCCGAGCCCGGGCATTCCGAGCACCAGACCGGCCTCGCCGCCGATCTCTATGGAGAAAACGGCCACTATCTCGAGCGGGAATTTGAGACGACGCCCGAATTCGCGTGGCTTCAGGAGCACGCGGCGGAATACGGCTTTATCCTGCGCTATCAAAAGGGAAAAACCTGGGCGACCGGCTATATTTATGAGCCGTGGCATTACCGCTATGTCGGGGTCGAGATCGCGAAAATCCTCGAGGAGAGCGGCCTGACCGTAGAGGAATACGCCGGCATCCCGTGGAAAAGCAGCCCGGACGAATACGAGGGCTATGAGTGATCGATGGCGGCGCTTTTATGAAAAAAGCGTATGTATGTGAGACGCTGTCATCGCAATTGAAAACGAAAAACGCGGCGCAGCCGGAACCACCCCGGCTGCGCCGCGCTTTGTCTCATTTTTTTGAATTGCGCCGGTATCGCAGCAGCAAATGAACGCCCAGACACAGGGAAAAGCCGCCGAGCAGAATAAATGCGCCCCAGATCAGGTTCCAATACGGCGAGGCGGTGTCGTACATCCAAAGCAAAAATGCTCGCCAGAACGAAAGGCCGGCGGCAAGAGCGAAGAGATCGAACAGAAGGTAGCCCCCTCCGGCGAGATAGATCCACCGCCACCATTCGTTGGAACGCCGGTTTTTGAAAAAGCTGACGATGCCCAGAACACAGAAGGCGGCCAATACGAGCATAAGGCCGTAATAAAATGCATCCCGGTTTTCCGATACCGCGAGCCAAAAGCCGGCGTAGGCCTCCCGGTCGACCAGGCCCCAGATCCTGTGCAGATGAAAGACGCCGAACAGCAGGAAAAAGCACGGCTCGTAAAAGGCGATTTTTTTCATTCCGACTCCCCCTGACTCGCGGCGGCGCCGTTCTCCGATGCCGCTCGATCGATACGCCCCGAAGCACGGTGCTATCGCCATCATGAACGAATCCCCGCCGTTTGTCAAGAGGCCGTGCCGCCAACAAAAATACGTCATGGCGGAGAGTGGGCTCCGCCATGACGAGGGTTATATTTGGGGATCGGGCCGGGCGCCGCTATGCGGCCTGCTTCAGCTGTTCGCGCGCAGCCTCGGCGAGCTCCTCGCCCAGGTCGGAGGAGAGCTCCGCATAGT
>CAZKRQ010000055.1:0-683 GCA_964555125.1 uncultured Oscillospiraceae bacterium | reverse complement strand
CTCAGCTCGAGCACCTTCATCGTGACGGCTCTGTGGCCGTCGCTTGTCGAACCGTCAGCGGATTGGATATACGCGAGGGTGTCGCCGTCGAAGCAATAGCGGGCGCTGTCGTCGCCGAATTCCTCATAGTCATAGACCTTTCCGTCGATCTCGACGGTGCCCGTGCGCAGCTTTTCGAGCGCGGGCGGGTCGTCGAGCGCGTCCTGAATGTCCGAGGTGGTCGATTCGTCCTCGACCCGCACATAGGCTTTGAGCGCGTGCAGGACGGCGTAGCCCTCGCCGCCCAGAAGGATAAAGTCCATCGCGAGGCCCTGTGAAAGAACCGAGACATAGACGTCGTTGTCACGGATGGCCAGCGTCATCGGCTGCTCGAGCAGATCGAGCTCGAGCGTGAGGGTGAAGGAGCCGCTGCGCAGATAGCGATTCCAGAAATTGATGGTCTTTGAGGGGGAGAGATCGTCGGCGGGTGCGGAAGCCGCGCCGGGCAGGGGCTCCGGGTTGGCCGTATGCTCGGGCCGGGGGATCTCATCGAGCTCGTCGAGGCCGCGCCGGTGCCGGCCGCAGCCGGCCGAAAGAAACAGCGCGACCACGAGCAGCGCCGCCAGCATTTTTTTCAGCATCATGATACCTCCGAAAATATAATAAAGTTTAATTTAGAATTCTTTAGATGAAGTAGCTAAAAT
>CAZKRQ010000054.1:2325-9101 GCA_964555125.1 uncultured Oscillospiraceae bacterium | reverse complement strand
GGCGCGCGTCAGCGCCGGGGCGTCGTTGATGCCGTCGCCGACCATCGCGACCTTGCCCTTTTCGCGCAGCCGGCGGATGACGCTCTCCTTGCCGTTGGGCAGCACGCCCGCGATCACCTCGTCGACGCCGGCCTGTTGGCCGACAGCCCGCGCGGTGCGCTCGTTGTCCCCGGTCAGCATCACGACGTGCAGGCCCATCTTTTGCAGCTCGCGGATCGCCCGGGGGCTGTCCTCCTTGATGACGTCGGCGACGGCGATCACGCCCATCAACGCGCCGTCGCGGCTGAAAAACAGAGGCGTCTTGCCGGTTTGCGCCAACTGCGCCGCCTGCGCCTGCAGCTCTTCGGGAACGGCGGCCGTTTCGCTGATAAACCGCAGATTGCCGCCACAAAGAGTATGGCCGTTCAGCGTCGCGCTTAAACCGTTGCCGGGCAGCGCCTGAAAGTCGGCCACCTCGTCGGGTGTGATCGCCTCTTCCCCGGCGCGAAGAAGAACGGCCCGCGCGAGCGGGTGCTCGCTTTTTTGCTCAAGCGCGCAGGCCAGGCTGAGCAATTCGCGCTGTGAAACGCCCGGCGCGGGCAGAAGGTCGGTGACGCGCGGCTCGCCGGAGGTGATGGTTCCGGTCTTATCCAGCGCGATGATCTGCATCTTGCCCGTCTCCTCCAGGGAGACGGCGTTTTTGAAGAGGATGCCGTTTTTTGCGCCCATCCCGTTGCCGACCATGATCGCGACGGGTGTCGCGAGGCCGAGGGCGCAGGGGCAGCTGATCACGAGCACCGAGATGCCGCGCGCGAGCGCATAGCCGGCGCTCTGCCCGGCGAGCAGCCAGACGAAGATGGTCACGGCGGCGATCGCGATCACGATCGGGACGAACACGCCCGAGACCTTATCCGCGATTTTGGCGATGGGAGCCTTGGTGGCGGCGGCGTCACTGACCATCTGGATGATCTGGGAGAGGGTGGTGTCCTCGCCGACCCGGGTCGCCTCGCACTGAATAAAGCCAGACTGGTTTAAGGTGGCGGCCGAGACGGTGTCGCCCGGCGCCTTGTCGACCGGCAGGCTCTCGCCGGTCAGCGCGGCCTCGTTGACGGCGCTGGCGCCCTCGAGCACGACGCCGTCGACCGGGATATTTTCGCCGGGCCGCACGACAAAGCGATCTCCCTTGCGAACCTGCTCGATCGAGACCTCGGTTTCGACCCCGTCGCGCAAAACCGTCGCGGTTTTGGGCGCGAGCTTCATGAGGCTTTTGAGCGCGTCGGTCGTCCTGCCCTTGGAGCGCGCCTCGAGCATTTTTCCGACCGTGATCAGCGCGAGGATCATCGCGGCGGATTCAAAATAGAATTCGTGCATATAGGCCGTCACGGCCTCCATGTCGCCGCGCGCCTGCGCGCCGGTCATCGCGAAAAGCGCAAATACGCTGTAGCCAAAGGACGCGGTCGAGCCGAGCGCAACCAGCGTATCCATATTGGGGGCGCGGTGCCACAGGCTCTTAAAGCCGCTGATAAAGAATTTCTGGTTAATCACCATGACCGCGACGGCCAGAAGAAGCTGCAGCAGCCCCATCGCGACATGGTTGCCGGAAAAAAACGAGGGCACCGGCCAGCCCCACATCATGTGACCCATCGAAAAATACATGAGCACACGCAAAAAGCCGAGCGAGTAGATTAGGCGGCGCTTGAGCGCCGGCGTCTCTCTGTCCTCGAGCGGGTCCGCGGCGCCGGCGGGCTGCGCCGCGGCCGCGCCCTTCTTGGGCGCCGCGCCATAGCCCGCGTTTTGCACCGCGGCGATGATCTCCTGCGGCGCCGCCGTGCCCTCGACCCCCATCGAGTTGGTCAACAGGCTCACCGAGCAGGCCGTGACGCCCGGCAGCTTGCTCACCGCTTTTTCGACCCGGCTGCTGCACGCCGCGCAGCTCATGCCGGTCACCGTGTATTGTTCCATTGGAAGAAGTCACCTCCTGAAGGGTTGGAAAATGTGCGTGAGGTTCTCTTATTTCATCAGCTTTTGCAGCGTATGAACAAGCTCGTCGACAACCTCGTCCTTGCCGGCGCGGATGTCGTCGGTGACGCAGGTGCGTATATGATTGGCGAGTAGGTCGCGGTTAAAGGCGTTCATCGCCGCACTCACCGCCGCCGACTGCACCAGAATGTCGGTGCAGTACGCGCCCTTTTCCACCATGCCGCGGATGCCGCGAATCTGGCCCTCGATGCGGCTGAGGCGGTTGAGCAGCCTTTTGATCTCGTCCTGCGGGCGCTCCTTTGTCTTGTGAAAGTCATCGTTTTCCTTTTTCATTGAACCCACCTGTCGAGCGTGTTTTTTGACCGAGCCGAGGCAACGGCTTAAATACCCTCACGGGGTATATTGATTATATACCCCGTGAGGGTATAAGTCAAGCCCTGTATCAAAATTAGTTTTTCCCTATGGCCGCGCAAAATGTATGGACGCCGGGGCAAAGCGCGCGAAAACCTGTGACTTTATGCTATAATGAAAAAAACAAGAGAGGTGAGTATGCGGTGAAACATCGAAACAGCGGGGCTTTTTGGGGCGTGATGCTGTGCGCCGCGCTGCTTGTGGGCTGCGCCGGGCGGGGAGAAAAGCCGGGCGCGGGCGGCGCGCCCGATCATACTATGCCGCCCGCCGTGACCTCGGAGCAGCCGGGGCAGGGCGGCGCCGAGACGCCGGAGACCGGCGAGGATAAAGCCCGCGAGATCGCGCTCGGATATGTCGGCGTCGCGCAGGAGGACGCGGCGTATGTGCGTGTCGAGCGGGATTGGGAGAACGGCCGGGAGGTCTTTGAGGTCGAGTTTTTTGCGGGCGAATGGGAATACGGCCTCGAGATAGAGGCCGGAACAGGCGAAATCCGCGCGTTTGACAGCGAGCGCGAGCCGGGCACAGCCAGCCCGGGCGGGGAGGCCGTCGACCGGGCGCGCGCCGGGGAGCTCGCGCTGGAATTGGCGGGCGTCACACGGGAGGAGACCTCTTTTTTGCGCGCGGAGCCGGATGACGAAGACGGCCGGAGCATTTTTGATGTGCGGTTTGCCACGGCGGCCGTCGAGTATGACTGCGAGATCGACGCGTCGAGCGGCGCGGTGCTTGCATACGGCTGGGAGCTTCGCTGAGAGAGTTTTCGCCCGCGCGCCCGCCGGCTTCTTTTGCGGGCGGTAAGCCTGAGCCCCGGCCGGGGAGACAGGCGCGGAGAAGATTGTCAAAAGCGGCGAATGGTGATACAATCATAACGATTCCTTGCAATTTTATAGAGTAAACGAACGGGAGAACGCCATGGAAAAGATGGACGCGCGGCGCGCGCGCATTCAGATTTGGGAGGAGCTGCGCAAGGTCGCGCGGCCCGATTCGCGCTTCAGCTTTGATTTCGCCGAATTCATCACCGATTACGAGGGCAGCGAGCAGGGGGCCGAGCTCTTTGTGAAGCAGCCCTTTTATCGGGACGCAAAGGTCGTTTTTGTCACGCCGGACAACAATCTCGAGCATCTCCGCGAGCTGATTTTGCGCGACGGAAAAACGCTGGTGATGACGAATTACGGCATCTCGCGCGGCTTCTTTCTCGTGAGGCCGGGCGATGTGCCCGCCGGAAAGGAGGAGCTCGCCTCGACGCTGGACGGCGTCGCGCGTTTTTGGCGGCATCAGACGCTCGCGCAGCTCAAAGAATCGATCGACCACATCGATCTGCTTGTGACCGGCGCGAGCGCGATCAACACGCGTGGCGTGCGTTTTGGGAAAGGGCACGGCTATTTTGATCTTGAATGGGCGATGCTGTATTCCAACGGCATTGTGGACGAGCGCTCGGTCATCGCGGCGGCCGGCCACGACTGCCAGGTGGTCGACGTGGAGGTCGAGGTGCGGGAATACGACACCGCGATCGACTGGATCGTGACGCCGACGAGGGTGATCGAGACCGGGCATGAATACCCGCGCCCGACGCGCGGCGTGATCTGGAGCCTGCTGGAAAGCGACATGCTGGGCCGCATTCCGCCGCTACAGGAATGCTGGTGGAAGGTCGCCTGCAAATAAGCGGGGCAGGGTGCTTCGCCGCTGCTTCTGCGAAAGCGGTCAAGCCGCGCGTTTTCCTATCGAGGGGGAAATAGAAGTTTTTGCAACAAAATCAACGCCCGCGCCGGAAAATGAAGAGCGGGCACGGAAAAGAAAGGGGATTGACGATGATGGAAGACAAAAAGAGAGTGCTGTTTGTGGGCGAGAGCTGGCATGTGCACACGACCGAGTCGAAGGGCTTTGATGTGTTCAGCTATGATTACTATGAGGAGGCGACCGAATACATCCGCGCGGCGATCGAGTCGGGCGGGCACGAATTCGTTCATATTCCCTCCCATATGGTCGAATACAGCTTTCCCAAAACGGCGCAGGAGCTCGCGCAGTTTGACGTCGTGATGTTCAGCGATGTCGGCGCGAACACGATGAATCTGCCCATGGATGTGTTTATGCGCCTCAAGCCGACCACCAACAAGCTGGAGACCGTGCGGCAGTATGTTGAAAACGGCGGCGCGTTTGTGATGATCGGCGGCTATCTCACATTTCAGGGGATTCAGGCGCGCGGCGCCTATAAAAACACCCCCATCGAGGAGATCCTGCCCGTCGAGCTGCTGCCGGGCGACGACCGGCAGGAGAAGAGCGCGGGCATGACCCCGCAGACGGCGATGGCCGGTCATCCCGTCGTGGCGAATCTGCCGGACGGGTGGCCGCAGGTGCTCGGTTATAACAGGCTGATCCCCAAAGAGGGCGCCGAGGTCGTGGTCAAGCTGGGCGACGACCCGATGATCGCGCTCGGCGGATACGGCAAGGGGAGAACCTGCGCCTACGCGACCGACTGCGCGCCGCACTGGTCGCCGGTCGAGTTCTGCACATGGCCGGGCTACGCGGTCCTCTGGAACAACATCATCCGGTGGCTGACCAGAACCGAGTGAGCGGGATAAGGGCGCGGGGCTGCACGCCCCGCGCGGGCGCCAAAGGGTCGCGGACCCTTTGGAAACCCGCTGCCTGACGGCTGCGATGGCGAAACAGCGCCGAAAAACGGCGCGGAACCTGGCGGTATGCCTTCGGAAAGCGCGCGTGAGAGAAAAAATGAATGAAATTGTAACGGAACGCTCGAATTTGTTCGAGCCCAACGTCTACATTGCGGTATGTGTTGAAATAACGGGAAGGGTATGCCCGCATAAGCTGTCCGCCGCTGTAAAACAGGCGTTTGAAGCAAACGAGGCCACGATGTCGAGGATCGTGTTGGAACAGGGCCTCGCGCGGTATGAGAAAATGCCTGCATCCGGCTGTAAAATAGAGATCGAGCCGGAAAACAGGAGCTGGACGGAGCTCGTGAATCAAAACGAAGCCATTCCGTTTGCGATCGACCGCGGAGAGCTGGTCAGAGTTTTTACCATCCCCTCCGCGGACAAAACGCAGATCCTCATTCTGGCGCACCATTTAGCGGGTGACGGAAAATCCGTCATTTATTTTGTCGAGGACATGATGAACGCTTTGGCGGATTCGCCGCTTGCCTACAAGCCCCTCGCCCTGCTTGAAAGGAATTTGCCGCAAAGAGGGCTGCCTGCCGCAGCAAAATGTTATGCCCATTATTGTAACCGCAAATGGGATAACCGTTTCTGGACATGGCGGGATTATTATGATATACACAATCAGTACTGGGCAACCGTTTCATCGGATATACGGTACGAGACATTGTCCGCGGAAGAAACACAAAAAATAATCGAAGCCGCAAAACAAATCGGATGCTCTGTCAACAGCTACATTGTGACGATGTTTTTGCAAAAATATCCGAACCTGTGTAAAGTGGGAATCCCTGTCAGTATACGGCAGGATAAAAACCGGGCGATGTCAAACCTCACTTCCGGCGTTTATATTAAGTATAGATATAATGCCGAAAAAACGTTTGCGCAGAACGCGGTGCAGGTCCACAAAAGAATCACGGGGATATTAAAGCGGTATAAGATGCTCACGCTGCAATTTCTCGCCCTGTTGCCCGCGACCTTGATGGACGCCGTATTGCTCAATACGCATCATCTTTGCTCTGAACGTCTGGCGGAAAAAGCCGCGAAAATTTTTGGCTACGCCGAAAAAACAAAAATAGATTTGGGCATCAGCAATCTGGCGGTGCTTGACATCCCGGTTTCTTACGGAAATTATCAAATTGAAAATATTATTTTTGTTCCTCCGGCGGTTTCCTATTCACGCAACATCATCGGGGTTTCGACCGTTAACGGGAGAATGACCTTTTCCTGTCACAATCGCAAAAAAAGGCGACCTGACGGTTTTGAGAATGCCGGTGGTGATTGCTGAGAGGAATCAAAGGAAGCGAGGCCCGAGTTGCCTGAAAAAAGCAGGGAATGCTCCAAAAGCGCCGAAAACGGCGCGGAGGACGGCCGCTGTGTCATATTGGCGAAAAGAAAGGACCCATTCCAACGAATGGGTCCTTTTAGAGCTGCCGGTTATTTCAGCCCGCAATACATCTCGCGGCTGTAGGTATACAGCAGCTCAAAGCCGTTGGGCTTGCGCTCGGGGTTGGTCTCGACATAATAGGCGATATAGCGGCCGGTTTTGCCGAGCCCGTAGACGCGCTCGCGCACGGCCTGCTCAAACTCCGCCTGCGGAAGCTCGGGTGGAACGAGGAAAACGCTGACCTGGCCGAGCTTGTCGCCGAATTCGTCCATGATGGCCTGCTTGTCGTTGCAGTTGTCCTGTCCCTCCCAGAAATCGAAGCCGCTCTCGATCATGTTGGGGATCTGCTTGACAAC
>CAZKRQ010000054.1:0-2315 GCA_964555125.1 uncultured Oscillospiraceae bacterium | reverse complement strand
CAACATTGCCGCAGGAATGGTGATTGACCGTCATGCCCATCTCATGCGCCGCTTTGGTGATCTTCTGATAGTGAGGCATGAGGATTTCGCGGAAGGTGTCGGGCGACATGAAGGCGTTCATCTGCGAGCCCATGTCGTCGTGGAAGGTGATGACGTCGGTGTGATAGACGTCGCGGGCAATGCGGAACAGCTCGATGTGGAAGTCGTCGAGCTTGGTGTAGAGCTCGTTGACGGCCTCGGGCTCCTCGAGCAGATAGCAGAAGGTGTCGTCAAAGCTGGTCAAATCGGCCAGGCGCTCAAAATAGCCGTTGACGATCGCGAACATGGTGGGGCGGTCGGGATCCATGACCGGCTCATAATTTTCGCGGTAATCCTTCTCCCAGTCGATCGCCGTGAGGTCGGGCCAGCAGGGCAGCAGCTCCTCCTTCCAGCGGGTGATGTCGGAGAGACGGCGGGTGCCGGGCTTGACCATCGCCGCGCGGGAGAGCGGCTCATAGACCCACTCGATGCCAAACCAGTCGATGCCGCCCTCGCAGCGGGCCTTGGCGTCGGGCATGACGAGCGGCTGGATGAAGTTGAAATCCAGGCTGACATTGGGCAGCCACAGCGGCATCTCGTGCCGCACCATCCGATAAAAATTCTCCTTCGGCGTGATGGGCGTGTTGAATTTGCGAATCGGGGCGGCCGGGCTGCCGTAGGGCTTGGGCACGGCCTTATACATGCCGACGTCCTTGAGCTCGGTTTCGCGGTCAAACGGGTATTGCATGTGCGTTTACCTCCTTATTGGATTTAAGATAGGATCGAGCAGAGAATCGGGCACCAGAGGGCGCATAGCCCGGCGAGCACCAGAAGAATCGGCGCCGTCGCCTTGGGCATATCGGTCATCTGGAAATAGCCGGTGCTGTAGGCGAGCAGGGGCACCGTGTCGATGGGCAGCAGGTAGCAGTTGGTCGCGCAGAAGCACAGCGTGATAATCAGAATCACCGGCGCGACGCCGTTGGCGGCGGCCACGACGATCAGTGGGCCGGCCAGCACCTGAATCAGCGCGCCCGAAATCGGGATAACCAGCAGCATCAGGATGACGAAAACCGCGGTGATAAAGACCAGCGCAAACGCGGGCAGCGCCATATTCGCGGGGAACACCGTGTTGACGATCCATGTGCTCAGGCCGTTTTCATTGATGATATTGCCCAGCGAGATGACCGAGGCGGTGACAAAGACGACGTCCCAGTTGGTCTCTTTTTTGAAGTCCTCCCAGTTGAGAACGTCGATGCCGGGCAGGAACATGATGCAGACGCCGATCACGGCGACGACATACAGGCTGATCTGCGGAATCCAGGAGGAGAGAACCCAGAGGATGACCATCGCGCCCATGATGGCGATGACCTTGCCCTCCTGCTTGCCGACCTTTTCCTCGACCTTGGTCGAGGCGACAAACTTCTCAAAGACCTCACGCTCCATCTCCACCGGCGGGAATACCTTTGTGATGATAAACCACGCGAGCGGGATGAGGATCAGGCCGATGGGCACGCCGTAAGCGGCCCATTCGACAAAGGAGATGCTGTAGCCGGCCGTGTTTTGCAGCGTTGTGATCGCGACGAGGTTGGGCGAGGAGCCGACCGGGGTCATGATGCCGCCGATCATCGCCGCGACGGGGATCGCAATCATATAAGAGCGCCCGGTCTTTTTGCGGTCCTCCTGCGAATCATAGAGCTTGAGAAACGCGAGGCCGATGGTCACAAACATCGCCGTGACCGGCACGTTGGAGATAAACGCGGAGACGACCGCCGTCGCGAACATCAGGCCGAGCAGCGTGGTGCGGATGGATTTCCCAAATAGATGCAGCATGAAATAGAGGATGCGGCGGGAAATGGGCGAGTTGGAGACCGCCGCGGACATGCCGAACGACGCGAGAATAAAGAGAACCGGCGGCGTCGCAAGACCGCTGATGGCGACGCCCAGGGACGAGGCGGCGCCCAGCACATAATAGAGCATTAAGAAGAGCAGAGAGGTCAGCCCGAGGGGCAGCGCGCCGGTGCTCAGAAGGATCAGCATCGACAGCGTGCAGCCGAGGGTGCGGATGCCCGCGGTTGTAAGCCCCTCGGGCGTTGGCACGAAAAACATAACGATGAGAATCAGGACGGCGATTAGCAGACCGTATTTCTTTTTGGCAGGCAGGCTGCGCATAAGTATTTCCTCAATTCGTATTCTTGATGGATGGAGCCTGTGACAGAAATGCTGCGGGAACCGGCGCATGGTCGATCCCCGCAGCAAGGGTTGTAAAGCTTATTTCAGGCCCTTCAGGGTGACCATGC
>CAZKRQ010000053.1:8336-9197 GCA_964555125.1 uncultured Oscillospiraceae bacterium | reverse complement strand
GGACGAGAATGCGCAGCTTGTCTGCGCGTTTGAGGTAGCGGCGCGCGCGACGACGAGCGTCCCTGCTTCGCAGACCCAACGGGCGCTTTGTTTTCTTATCTCGTCGCCGCTTTATGGCTCTCTTTTAAATCATTGAGCCGGGCAAGTTTCGCGTTTGGATCGCTTTTCTGTTGCAAAAGCGGCTGTTGCCTGTTATACTGGCTAAACATAGTGAATTTCCAGTGAAAAGAGAGTGAACCATGAATTGGCTGGTGAAAGAGAAGGGCTTTTATAAAAGCCTGGCGGCAATCGCGCTGCCGATCGCGCTGCAAAATATGATCTCGTTCGGCGTGCAGATGATGGATACGGTGATGGTTGGGCGGCTGGGAGACACGGCGCTCTCCGCCGCGAATCTGGCGGGACAGCCCTATTTTGTCTTTGGCGTTTTTAATTTTGGCCTCGCCTCCGGCGGCGCGGTGCTCATTGCGCAATATTGGGGCAAGGGCAACACGGATGTGGTGCGGAGAATCATCGGCATTTCCGTGCGCGCGATTTCTGTGACGGCGCTGCTGTTCACCGCGGTCTGCGCCTCGTTTCCCACACAGGTTATGGGCCTGTTTTCCAATGAATGGGAGGTCATCGCGCAGGGGGCGGATTATCTGCGGGTCGTGGCGTTCTCCTATCTGTTCAGCGGCATCGCGAGCTGCTATATGATGTCGCTGCGCGCGGTCGAAAATGTAAATCTCTCCACCCTTGTTTACGCGGTCTCGTTTTTTGTCAATGTCTTTTTTAACTGGGTTTTCATTTTCGGCAAGCTCGGCTTTCCGCAGCTCGGTCTGGTCGGCGCCGCGGTGGGCACCGTGATCGCGCGCATTTCCGAAT
>CAZKRQ010000053.1:0-8326 GCA_964555125.1 uncultured Oscillospiraceae bacterium | reverse complement strand
TCTCGCTGCGCTACCTCTTCCGGCGCGAGCCCGAGCTCACGCCGGACTATGTCAGGCACAGCCTGCCCGTGTGCGGCAGTGAATTGATCTGGAGCCTGGCGACGGTCGTGCAGGCGGCGATCATCGGCCGTATCGGCTCGACCTTCGTCGCGGCAAACAGCATCGCGAACGTCATGCAGCAGCTGGCGATGGTGATGATGTTCGGCATTGGCAACGCGGCCGCCGTCACCATGGGCAAAACCGTTGGGGAAGGGCGCGTTGACAGGGCGCGGGACATCGGAAAGACCATGACCATGTTGGCGCTGGGCGTGGGGCTGTTTGCCTGCGGTCTTATTTTGCTTATTCGGGAGCCGGCGGCGGGGTTTTATAATATAGCCCCTGAGACGAGGGAGCTCGCAACCCAGATCATGGGCGTGATGGCATTTATAATGATCGGAACGGCGCTGGAAATTACCTGCATTATGGGCGTACTGCGCGGCGCGGGGGACACGAAATTCGCCTTCGCCGTGGACGCGGGGTGCTCCTGGCTGATCGCGGTGCCGATGGGCCTTTTGGCGGGGTTTGTGTGGAAGCTGCCCGTGCTGCTTGTCTATGTTTGTCTTCGCTGCGACGTGATTGTGCGGGTGCCGCTCTGTCTTGTGCGAATCTTTGGTGGTAAATATATAAAAAATGTCACCAGAGATTTGTAAAATTGGTATACTTGACATTTTGCGACATCGATACTATACTGGATTTGAGCAAAATATACAGCAGATGAAGGTCCGTCTGATTTGGGTGAGAATACGATCGTAGAGGGGCTTCAGCCCGAGGCGGCGCTCGCGAAGCTGATGGCGGGCTATATGCCTTATATTCAAAAAAGAGCCGCCCGCACGCGCGTGACGGGCCTGGAGAAGGACGACCTCGTGCAGGAGGGGCTTTTGGGGCTGTTCCGCGCGATTCAGACCTATGAAGAGCAGGGCGGGGCGTCGTTCTCGACCTACGCGTCGGCCTGCATCAATAACGCCATGGCGACGGCCGTGAAGCAGGCCACGAGAAAAAAGCATCTGCCCTTGAACGAATATCTTCCGCTGCCCGAGGGAGAGGCGCAGGCGGCGGCCGACTCGCCCGAAGAGACCGCCATTGCGCGGGAAAACTATGTGGCGTTGCTTCAAAAGATAAACGGAGAATTGTCGAAGCTCGAAAAAAACGTTCTTGCTCTGTATCTCAAAGGATACGATTATGCCGCAGTGGCGAAGCGATTGGACACGACCCCGAAATCCGTGGACAACGCCTTGCAGAGAGCACGCAGAAAACTCAAATCGGGGCAATAGGGCCAAGAGCCTTTGCGATATGCCTTTGTAGCTCAAACGGACAGAGCGTTGGTTTCCAAAGATGATGGCTCAGCGCCGTCCAAAGGCAAAACTTTTTTACCCTATTCAAGAGGAGAACGACAATGTACCAAGACAAGACCCTGATCTGCAAAGAATGTGGCAATGAGTTTGTTTTCACGGCCGGCGAACAGGAATTCTATGCCGAAAAAGGCTTTGAAAACGAGCCCAAGAAGTGCAAGGCCTGCCGGGACGCGCGCAAAAACGCCATGAATTCCGGCGAGGTTTACGAGACCACCTGCGCTGCCTGCGGCGGCGTTGCGAAGGTCAAATTTAAACCTCGTGAGGACCGGCCGGTGTATTGCAGCGAGTGCTTTGCCAAGATGAAAGAGCAGCAGTAAATAAAAAATTCTGATGTGAGCAGGGAATGCCGGCATCCGGCATTCCCTGCTTTCGCGCTTGCCTTGCATAACGGGAAAAAAACAGATATAATAAAATTATAATAACCCGAACAAAACACAAGGAGAAAACGGCATGACTGTCACCAGGGATTCTGTTATCGGCGACGTGCTTGATTTTGACGTCTCGACCGCCGAATATTTTTTCGCCATCGGTATGCATTGTCTGGGCTGCCCGTCTTCGCGCGGGGAGACCATCGCGCAGGCGTGTCAGGTGCACGGAACCGACGCGGAGGAGTTGGTAAAGAAGCTCAACGAACATCTCGCGGGTAAATAGACCGCGCATCGGGGGTGCTTCGGCATCCCCGATTGTTGTTCGCGATGGATATTGAGGGAGAGAAAAGATGAAGAGATTGACGGGGCGTGCCTGCGCGGGGATGGCGTTGGCGGCCTTTGCGGCGCTGGGGCTCGAGGCCGTGCTGGCGTTTGGGATCGAAACGCCTCTGTACGGCGCTGCGCTGCGCGACTGGACGACCGCACAGAACCTGTTGCACTGGACACTCACCTGCACGCTGTGGGGCGCCGCCTGCTGGGCGCTGTGCCGACGGTCGAAGCGGCGCTATGGCTTCGATCTGCTGCGGCGGGGCGAGCCGATGCGGGTCTGGCAATGGGCGGTTGTCGCGATACTGGTTACCGGCAGCCTTGTCCTGTCCTATATCGATTGGAACGGCAGCAAGGTGCTCAGGGAGTGGTATGCGAACGGCGCGCTGAAATTCGTGTTTCAATATATTTACTATACGTTTGAGACCGCGCTGCTTTTGCTGATTTTGATTTTTGGGCAAACCGCGCTTGAGCTGTGGCTTCATCGAAACAAGCTGCCCTATGGCGGCATGATCGCGGCGCTTACCTGGGGGCTTGGACATATTTTCACAAAGGATCTGTGGACGGGGCTTGTGTGTATGGTTTCGGCGCTGGCCTTCGGCAGCGTCTATCTGCTGACGAACAGGGATGTGCGAAAGGCGTATCCGATAGTATGGCTGATGTTTGTTCTGTGAAAAATTGCAGATTGTCGCGCCGGCTGCGCGTTGCGGCCGGGCTCGTCCGGCCCGGGGCGGCGGTCGCCGACGTGGGCTGCGACCACGGAAAGCTGGCCGCGTGGCTGATTTTGCAAAACAGGGCGTCGCGCGTGATCGCGACGGATATTCACCCGCAGCCCCTCGAAAAAGCGAGGGCGTTGTTTGCGCGGCTCAGCGTCGTGGACCGGGCCGAAACGGTGCTGTGCGACGGGTTGGCGGGTGTGGCGCCGGGCGCGGTAGAGGATGTGGTCGTTGCGGGCCTCGGCGCGGACACGATCTCTGCCGTGATCGCTGCCGCCGCGTGGCTGAAGGACCCCGAAAAGCGGCTGATCCTTGTGCCCGCGTCGCATCACGAGCGCCTGCGCGCGGCGCTGTATGCCGGCGGGTTTGCGCTGCTGTCCGAGACGGCGGTGTGCGAGGCGGGCCACTGCTATTCGGTCATGCACGCGGCTTGGTGCGGAAACGCGGAGAAAATCGGGCCCGGGTTTGCCGCCGTTGGCCTGCTGCGTGGCGACACGGAGGATGCGCGGGCCTACCTGAACAGAGAAAAAATGCGCGCCGAGGCGCTGGCAGGCTCGGACGCTCCGGCGAATAAACGCGCGCAGGCCGGCGAGATCCTGCGCTGGATTCAGGAGGTGTTACCATGATTACGGCAAAAAAGCTTGAGGCGGTCGTCGACCAGACCGCGCCCTTCGCGCTCGCGGCGCCGTGGGACAACTGCGGCCTGCTCGTCGATTGCGGCGGCGAGACGGATAAAATTCTCTTTGCCCTCGACGCGACGGTTCCCGTGCTCGAAGAGGCGCAGCGCTGCGGCTGCGGCATCGTCGTGACCCATCACCCCGCTATCTTTTCGCCGCTCAAGCGGTTTTCGCAGGGCGACCCGGCGTTGGAGGCGGCGAGAAGGGGACTGTCGCTTATCGCGGCCCACACCTGCTTTGATGCGGCTGCCGGCGGCGTCAATGACCTGCTGTGCGATCTGTTCCGCGTGCAGGATCGGGAGGAATTCGCCGGGATCGGGCGCATGGGGGGCTTGCGCTTTGACGGCGCGCGGGAGCTGGCCGCCTATGTGCGCGAAAGGCTGGGGTGCGGGCCGGTGCGCTATGTCGACGGAGGCGGGGCGATACGCCGCGTCGGGGTGATCGGCGGGGCGGGGGGCGATTTCGCCGCGCAGGCGAAGCAGGCCGGCCTCGACGCGCTGATTACCGGCGAATGTAAGCACCACGAGGCGCTGTATGCAAAACAGGCCGGCCTGACCTTGGTCGCGGCGGGCCACTATGAGACCGAAAATCCGGCGGTCGAGGCGCTGCGACGCTCGGTCGAGGCGTCGCTCGGCGGGGCGGCGGTTTGCCTGCTCGCGGAGCGGTGTGAGAATCCCTTTTACACGACCATGTGACGAGGAACTGCAATGGCTTTGGACGCTTCCACGCTGCTTGTCGCAGCGGATGAACTGAAACAGACGATCACCGGCGCGCGGGTCGAGAAGCTGTATATGCCGACCCGCGACGAGGTGGTTTTTTCTCTCAAAACGCAGAAGGACGGCATGAAAAGGCTGCTCGTCTCGGCGAGGTCGGGCAGCGCGCGGGTCCATCTCACCCGGGAGGAATTTGAAAATCCGGCGGTGCCGCCGACCTTCTGTATGCTGCTGCGCAAGCACCTGAACAGCGGGCGCGTTGCCGGTGTGCGGACGGTGGACGGAGAGCGCATCCTCTTTCTGGATTTCGACGCGGTCAACGAGATGGGGGACCGGGTCAGGCGAACATTGTCGGTCGAGCTGATGGGGCGCTATAGCAACATTGTGCTCGTGAGCGGCGAGGGGCGGGTGATCGACGCGCTCAAGCGCATCGACGCCGACACCTCCGACCTGCGCCAGCTTCTGCCGGGGCTGACCTTTACCATGCCGCCCGCGCAGGACAAGCTGAAGTTTTTGTCGGCCCCGCTTGAGGAGATGGTGTCGCGGGCGTGCGCGCAGAGCAGGCCGTTGTCGGCGGCGCTGCTCGGCTGCATCGCGGGGATCGGCCCGGTGCTTTGCCGCGAAATCGCGTTTCGCGCCACCGGCGCGGACCCCGACGCGGATGCGCTGAACGAGACGCAGCGCGTGTCGCTGCGCGCCGAAATGGAGAGAATTCGCCGCGCCGCCGACGGAGAAAACCGCTGTATCAACGCGGTCTACGACGGAGAACGGCCGATCGAGTTCTCCTTTGTCGAGCTTTCACAGTATGCGGGCTGCGCACAGCGCCGGTTCGACACGCTCGGCGCGCTGCTCGACGTCTATTATGCCGAAAAGGATCGAGCGGAGCGGATGAAGGCGCGCTCCTTCGACCTTTCGCGCCAGGTCAATTCACTTTACGACCGTGCGCTGCGCAAGCAACAGGCCCGCTTGCAGGAGAGGGACAACACCGGCAGGGCCGAGCTCAAGCGGCTTTACGGCGAGCTCGTGCAGGCAAACCTGCACGACATCAAAAAGGGGCAAAAGAGCGCCGCGCTGCTCAATTACTATACCGGCGAGACCGTAACCGTTCCGCTCGATGTCGCGCGCAGCCCGATCCAAAACGCGCAGAAATATTTTAAGGAGTACCGCAAGCTGACGACGGCGGCCAGGATGCTCGAGACGCTGCTCGCCGAGGGGGAGAGGGAGATCGATTATCTCGGTTCGGTCAAATTCGAGATCACCCTGGCGCGCACGGAGGAGGATTTTCTTCTCATCCGCCGTGAGCTCAAGGAGGCGGGCTATCTGCGCGGGTTTCAATATAAGGAGCAGAAGCGCCCGAGAAAAATGAGCGAGTTTCTGCGCTACCGCACGTCGGACGGGTTCGAGGTGCTGGTTGGGCGAAATACCGCCGCGAACGACAAGCTGACCCTGAGAACCGCGTCCAAAAGAGATATATGGTTTCACGTCAAAAACGCGGCGGGCTCGCATACGGTGCTCGTGCTTGACGGCCGAACGCCTTCGGAAACGGCGCTGACCGAGGCGGCCGAGATCGCCGCGCTGCATTCCAGCGTCGCGACGGGTGAAAAGGTGCCGGTGGACTATACCGAGATCAAGAATGTCCGCAAGGCGCAGGGCCAACGGGTAGGACAGGTCATTTTCGATCACTATCAGACCGCTTTCGTCACGCCCGACCCCAAAAAGCTGGAGGGTCTGCGGCAAAAATAAAAGAATCAACCTTTTTCGAGCGCCCAAAGCACAATGGGCGCTCGTTTTATATTCCCGGTTTGTGAAATTTAATTCGCAGGGAAAAGGGGCCGATGCCGCCCGGCCGTCGAAACGCTTCCAAAGAATCATGCTGATTCTTTGGAAGGGCGCGCCGGGTCCCCCGGCGCGCATGGCCGTGAAACGGCCCCGTTTCGACGGCGTCTCCAGCGCCCGCTGCGCGACAATGCGGTTTTCGCCCTGAAACGCGACCCATTGCCCCGAACAGGGTCAATAAGGATAGGAGGAAATCGACACATGAAGAGGAAAAAGAGAATCAAATGGTTTTGGGGCGCGGGGCTGCTGGCAATTGCCGCAGCGCTTGTTTTGGCCTTTGCCGTCGGGCGCAGGCCCTTTCGCGCGCTTAAGGCGGAGGAGATCGCCGCCGCGACGGTGTGGCTGGGGCCGCCCGATGTGACCATCGAGCTGAACCGGGAGCAGATCGAGGAGCTGGTTTTGCTGCTCCGTCAGGTGCGCGTCACCCGGCGGGACGATTCCTATGCCGAAGCCGACGGGCAGGGGGTGCTCTATACTCTGACGATGCGGGATGGCCGCGTTTGCCGCGCTATGGCCTACGCGCCCTTCTTTGTGATCGACGGCAGGGGCTATCAAACAGCCTATAGGCCCTGCAACGCGCTCAACCAGTTTGGGAATCAGATCTTGTGGGAAACGGCAAATAATACAAAATAAGATAAAAACCGCCACTTTATACGAATCGTATAAAATGGCGGTTTTGCGCGACGCGCGCAGGTAGAAATCGAAATAGAGCGATTGTGGAACGGCGCGCACAAAAAATAACAGCATCCCGGCGTTAAAGTCCGAGGAAAATACCGCGGCGCTTCCCGCGAGGTGAACGTCAATACCTGAGGATAAAGTAGATCACATAGACCCAACTCAACAGGCCGTGAAGGATTGCCCATCCGACCGAATGCCAGGTAGAATAGCTGATTACCATGGCCAACGCGCTGTCAAATGTAATGCCCGATCTTACGGTTTTTTTGACGTTGTCCTGTTGCTTTTCATTCATGGAAAAGGCCCTCCCGAAAGCTGCCTTGTTGCTTTTCTGTCTGCGCGCCTGCAAGCGTGTGAGGACGCCGCCCAAAAAGAGATTCGGCCTTAACCGCGCCGCCGGCCGGCGACAAAGCCGCCGAGCAGCGCGCCGACCTCGGCGAGCACGCCATAAACCAACGCGTAGACCAGAGCCGATTCGTTGTAATAAAGGAAGACAGAGGGGACAAACACCAGCCCGGCAGCGAACCCGTACCACCAGAAAAAGGAGCATCTGACCCCGCAGATGATGGCGATGGCCAGGCTCGCCATCGGGAATAGGGTGAGCAGCATATAAAGGGCGCCGCCGGTGTCGCGGAAAAACAGCGGCAAAAGATAAAACACAGCGAGATTGAGCGCGAGCCAGAGCAACGCCTCGGCGCGCTTATTCTTCATGTGTATAGACCTCCGCGACCTCGCCGATATAGACAAAATGAAAATCAGAGGCGGGGTAGTTCTCCGCGATCAGCGCCGGGTCGGCGAAGCGCGCCGGATCAAACAGGCCGGTATACAGCTTGCGGCAGACCAGCGTCAGGGTCGATTCCTCAAACATGGGCGCGCCCGCGTCGTTGTCAAAGCAGGGGGTGAGCGAGGTCTGCGCCAGCTTGTCGCCGTCGCGGCCGCTCAGCTTGCCGAGCAGGCCGAGATCCTTTTTATAGTTGCCGCCGAAAAAGCTGAGGGTGAAGCTCGCCTCGCGCTCGATAAATTCACGGGTGAAGCGCTGCGGCCGCACATACACAGTCGCGACCGGGCGAGACCACAGGGTGCCCAGGCCGCCCCAGGAAACGGTCATCGTGTTAAAGCTTTCGCGTGTTCCCGCCGAGAGCAGCGCCCATTCTTTGTCGATCGTGTAAAACGGCCGCAGCTCGACGCGGTCCGCCTGTATTTTCTGAAAACGCATAAAATTTTCTCCGTTTCATAAATTTTCCACCCTTTCAGTATATCCGAAACCCGCGTGTTTGTATACTGTTTGTGGAGGTGTCGACACAGAAACCGGCTCTTTGTTTAAGAGTTGTGTTGCTGACAGCTGCTTGATATAACAATTCGTCAAAATGTCGAGAGCGCAAAAACGCGCTTGTATTGTGAATATTCGGCGAAAGGGAAGAACGAAGCCGTCGAGGAATCATGCTTGTTTCCGCCTTCCGTCCTCATCAAATGCCCTTTTAAGCGCAAGCTCGGTCGGGATAAGGGACCCGGTAAGCAGCACAAGCTGAACAAAACATACCGCAGCGCCGACGTTTCCGATTACTTCAATCTCTTTTCCCAACAGGAAAGGGAACGGAATGGCGGACAGAGGCAACAGTATCC
>CAZKRQ010000052.1:0-9228 GCA_964555125.1 uncultured Oscillospiraceae bacterium | reverse complement strand
AAAGAAAGTGAAAATAAGCCTAGCGATCTCTTTTGCGCTGCTGGCTCTTATGGGTGTTCTGGTCTTTCTCTTTTTTCATGAACTGAAAACGCTGTCCTCCTTAAAGCAGATCGACCGCTATGGAATGTATCGCATGACATATTATGGGGATTATGGCTTTGACGGTTTTTTAGAGCAGGGCGCCACAAGCGATAAAGAGATAGAAGAATTTGTTGCGAAACGATTGCTGAAGGGCATTCCCATTCAATTTCATGTTGCGGACGGCGGCTGCACCGCCCTGGCTTTGCCGCTCGTCCGGCTTTACTGCGGTGGAAAATTTTTATAAGCGTTCCTCTACCCGCCCCGCTGCCCCGCCTCCTCCAGCAGCGCCCCGTAATAGTCGTGGTCGAGGATTTTGACGGAATATTTAAACCTGCCCTCGACGAGATCGGTGATCTCCTGCGCGTAGCCCTCCTCCAGGACGGCGTCTTCATCGACGATCAGCGCATTGTCGCGGGCGTTAAACCGCGCGCAGGCGGTCAACCAGCTGTGATCGGCGAAAATAACGAGCCCCTCGCTGTCGCTGAAAATATCGCGGCCCATGAGCAGGCGCGAATCATACTCTATGCCGAACAGATTGCTCAGCGTGGGCAGGATGTCCACGCTGGAGCAGGGCTTTGAGACGGTCACCGGCTCAAAGCCGGCGCAGTAAATCAAAAATGCATTGCGGTAAATTTCAAATTCATCTTCCACTTCCCGGCCCGCGAGCTCGTCGATCTCCTCGGCCGAGAGGCCATAGGGGTAATGATCCGCGCTCAAGGCAATCACGGTGTTTTCCAGCTCGCCCGCCTCTTCCAGCCGCTCAAGCAGCAGCGAGAGCGCGCGATCCAGCTCGATCTGACAGGCAAGATACGCCTTCACATGCTCGGAATAGTCGAGATGCTCGACAGCGCTTCGGTTTTTATCCGCCATATCGTTGCCGTCAAACGTATAATACAGATGCCCGCTGACCGTTAGGTAATAGACGTGAAACGGTTTCCCGTTCAGATATTCCCCCGTTGTTTGGTCGATCATCTCGAGGTCGCTCTCGGGCCACTGCCCGGTGATTTCAAGCCCGTTTCCGACCGCTTTGAACGTATAGCCCAGATTGGGATGCGAGCGGTCCCGGCCATAAAAAGTGTAGTCGTGGTCGTGATAGGCAAAGGTGGAATAGCCCATCGCGCGAAACTGGTTGCCCAGACACAGCGGCATCGCGTTGTCGCTCGATTCGCGCATGCTCCACACGCCGGTTTCGGGGAGGAGACCGGTGAGCGCGACATATTCTCCGTCCGACGTGCTCACGCCCCACAGCGGCGTGTAAAAATTTTCAAACCGCATCCCTTCGGTATAGAGCCGATAGAGCGTCGGCGTCAGCACGGGGTCAATCGCGAGGGGTGAAAAGGCCTCGGCTGTGATGAGAATGAGGTTTTTGCCCGCGAAAACGCCGGTCATCTCGTTTTTGGCTGTCGGCTCAACCGAGGCGAGATATTCGGAAATATCCGCGAGGATCGGGTCCTTTGCGCACCACTCGGCGAGCGCGCGCTCGATGACCTGATAGCCGTATCGCTCCCCGTCGCAAAGCGGCGGCGTCTCTTCCTCCACCGGCGGCAGCTCCTCCTGCGTGACCGCAAGGCCCGACATATCGACCTGCTCGCCCTCGACCGACGACGCGCCCACGAGCAGGCGCGCAAGGTCGAGCCGCATCGCCGTGTCGATGGCGCGGACATTGAAAAACACGTCGAACGGGGCGTTCATCGCCCGCCCAAAAACCGGCAGCAGGCCCAGCGCGGCGATCTCCAGCGCCGCCGCAGCCACAACCGCCGCGACGCCCCTGCGCAGCCCCAGCGCCGCAAAGCTCTGTGCACCGCGCCGCATGAGAAGATAAATCAACGCGGCGGGCAGCAGAAGCAGCGCAATCACATGCAGATTTTTCGCGATCACCACCATCAGATCACTGAAAAAGCCGAGCGCCTGCCCGCCGCCGTTGAGCATCGAGTAAACGGTAAAATAGGTGCCGAAAATCTGATAATAGATATACTGTGCGCCGTAAACAACCGTGATCGCGGCGACAAATACGGCGTACAGAACGCGGTTGACCTTTTCTGAAAAGCACCGGCAGAGCAGCGCGGTCAAAAGCGACCAGACCGCCCCAAACAGCGCCGCAAACAGCAGGTCGCCGGAAAACGCCGTTTCGCCCGCGCCGAGGCGCAAAAGCAGCTCGCTGTAGAGCGTGAGCAAAAACAGCTGCAACCAGATATTTCGTCTCAGAGCCGCCCAAACGCCGGGCCGCTTTGGTTTTTCGTCAGGCAAAGATAACGCCTCCCTTTCTCGACATGAGACCAGAACCGGTATCCCCGTCAAAAACACCGAGGACCGAAAAAGCTGTTTGCGTCCGAGCAAAGCAAAGCTTCGCGGGAAGATACCGCCGTATTTCGAGAAGCCGTAACGCGGCATGGCCGTGAGTTCCCGGCGGCGCGCAGCGGTTGTGATCACAGCTACTTATTTTAAATTCGCCCTCCCCGCCGCGCAAGGGACAATGTAGCGCAAACGTCCCAATTGAGTTCCCCCGCGCGTTGTGTTACACTGAGAGCGCAGACACAATTTCCGGGGGAGGTTGAAGATCGATGGATACGATTGAGAAAATCCGCGCCTACAGGCCGCTCTGCGCGCAGGAGGAGCGCGACCGCGCGGTCATGCTCGGCTGGCTCTCCTGCCAGCCCGACGCCTTCTCGCGCGAAAACCTCGTCGCGCATATGACGGCCTCGGCCTGGGTGGTCAATCCCGACCGTACCCGCGCGCTGATGATCTATCACAACCTCTACGACAGCTGGGCCTGGATGGGCGGCCACGCGGACGGCGACCGTGATCTGCTCGCTGTCGCGCTGCGCGAGGTTCGCGAGGAGAGCGGCCTCGCCCGCGTCGAGCCTCTCTGCGAGGAGATCTTCTCCCTCGAGATCCTCACCGTCGACGGCCATGTCAAGCGCGGGCAATATGTGCCCAGCCACCTGCACATGAACGTGACCTATCTGCTCGAGGCCGACGAGTCGCAGGCCCTTGCCGTCAAGCCGGATGAAAACAGCGGCGTGCGGTGGTTTGAGCTGGACAAGGCCGTCGAGGCCTCGAGCGAAGCCTGGTTTCGCGAATGGATCTATCCCAAGCTCAACGAACGGGTGCGCGCGCTGTGCCGGACGAAATAGCTGTTATTACAACGCGCCGCGGCGAGGAATTTCTTCACCCGGCGTGAAAGGCAGGCCGTCCCAGGAAGGGCATAGGCCGTCGCGTTGCCGTCCGCCTCGGCCGGCCTGCAACCCCTCCCTTTTGCGCTCGGGCCTTGCAGTCTCTAAAGCTGCGCGGGCTTTGAGCCGGGCAAATTCCCCTGTTGCGCCGCGGCCCGGTTTTTCCGTTCTTCATCTCATCGCCGTCAGACGCGGGAGGTTTTTATGGATTTATTTCTGTGTCCCGTCTGCGGCGCGCCGCTTCGGGACGAGGGCCGCGCGCTGCGGTGCGCCGCCGGACATGCCTTTGACAAAGCGCGCGAGGGATATGTGCATCTGTTGCCCGCCAACCGCAAGCACTCCCTTGCCCCCGGCGACGACCGCGAGATGGTGCGCGCCCGCGCCGCCTTTCTCGAGCGGGGATACTATGCCCCGCTGCGCGCAGAGCTCTGCGCGCTGTGCGCGGCGCATTGCCCCGACGGGGGCGTGCTGGTCGACGCGGGCTGCGGCGAAGGATGGTACACGGCGGCGGTTTCGGCGGCGCTGCGCGCGGCGGGCAAGCAGGTTCGCGCGATCGGGCTCGATATTTCAAAAGAGGCGGTGCGCCGCGCGGCCAGACGTGGCGGCGCGGCATATGCCGTCGCCTCCTGCCGGGCGATGCCGCTGGCCAACAGCGCGGCCGATCTGCTGCTCGCCTGCTTCTCGCCCCTCTTTGCGGACGAATTTCGCCGCGTGCTGCGCCCGGGCGGCGCGTTTCTCTATGTCGTGCCCTGCGCGAGGCACCTCTGGCAGCTTAAGGCCGCCGTCTACGACGCGCCCTATGAAAACCCCGTCCGCGTCGAGGCCTATCCCGGCTTTCGCTTTGAGGAGACCCGGCGCGTCCGGGCGCGCATCTCGCTCGACAACCCCGAGGATATTCGCAATCTGTTTATGATGACCCCCTACGCGTGGAAAACCTCCGCCGAGGGGCGCGCGCGGGTCGCTGCCATGACCTCGCTCGAGACCGAGATCGGCTTCGACATCCACCGCTACGCCCGGCTGTAATCTCCGGCTCCGCTTTTTTGCCCAGTTGCTGCGTCTATTCCGTTTTACGGCGCGGATTTTTTCGCCGCATCGAGCTCTCGCGCGCAGACGTTGCCCGGTCCTTTTCCGCGCACCCGCGGTTTTCCGAAAGGAGTTTTTATGACAAAATTCGTCTCATGGAACGTCAACGGCTTTCGCGCCTGCCTGCAAAAGGGCTTCGCCGACTTTTTTGGGGCGAGCGACGCCGATTTTTTCTGCTTGCAGGAGACCAAAATGCAGCAGGGACAGGCCGACTTCGCGCCCGCGGGGTATCGCAGCTGGTGGAACAGCGCGCTGAAAAAGGGCTATTCGGGCACGGCTGTTTTCGCGCGCCGCGAGCCTCTCTCGGTCTCGGCCGGCATCGGCGGCGCGCCCGACGAGGAGGGACGGGTGCAGACGCTGGAATATCCCGGGTTCTATCTGGTCAACTGCTATTCGCCCAACGCGCAGGAAGGGCTCAGGCGGCTCGGCGTCCGCATGGCCTTTGAGGACGATATGCGCGGCTATCTCCGCGCGCTTTCGGCGCGCAAGCCGGTCGTCTATTGCGGCGATCTCAACGTCGCGCACGAGGAAATCGATCTCAAAAACCCCAGGCCGAACCGCGGCTCGGCCGGCTTTTCGGACGAGGAGCGCGCCAAAATGACCGAGCTGCTCGCCGCCGGCTTTACCGACAGCTTTCGCTACCGCAACCCGGACGCCGCCGGGGCTTATTCCTGGTGGAGCTATCGCTATCACGCGCGCGCGACCAACGCGGGCTGGCGCATCGACTATTTTCTCGTCAGCGACCGCGTGCGCGAGCAAATCGTCGAGACGCCGATTTATTCCGATATTTACGGCTCGGATCACTGCCCCGTCGGACTCACGATCGATTTATAGCGCGCCGCGCGCTTCCCGCTTTGATTCGCTGACACGACAAAGGGGCGGCCCCACATGGGGCCGCCCCTTCGCCGTCATAGAGCCTGTCCTTCCCGCGCGAGCGGCAGCAGCTTTTCTCTCAGCTTTTGGCAAAACAGCGCGTGCTCCTCGCCGATGGGTCCGTGCGCCGAATGCTCAAACCAGATCAGATCCTTATCCGGCGCGTCGATGCAGTCATAGAAATCCTGCACGAGCGCCGAGGGGGTGTTGTTGTCCAGCCGCCCCTGAAAGATATAATAGGGACACTCGAAGCGGTTGCACTCCGCTTTAAAATCATACTGGGTCAGG
The DNA here is from genome assembly GCA_964555125.1 of uncultured Oscillospiraceae bacterium. Lineage (GTDB taxonomy): Bacteria > Bacillota > Clostridia > Oscillospirales > Ruminococcaceae > CAZKRQ01. Next base: position 3,730 of record CAZKRQ010000052.1, on the reverse strand, counting down.
CGCGGCCACATGGTCGAGAGAACAAATTTATAGCCCTTGATAAGCCCCCATTTGTCCGCGGGCGTATACTCCGAGGCGGTCAGCATCGGCCAGACCGTCGTCTTGAAATAGCCGCCCTTTCTGGTGCTGTGGCCGCCGTATTTTTTCATGATCCTGCGCTGCGCCATCATGCCCTCAAAGCAGGGGGTATATTGCCCGTCGACCGGCGGGCCGACCCTTTTGAGAATCTCGACGGCTTTCTCGTCCCCCGCCTCGGTCGCCTTGCGCAGGCTGAATTCATAGCTCACCGTCTCATTCATCCGCCCGTCGACCAACTGCCCATAGCCGACATACGCCGCAATCCGCTCAGGATAGCGGTGGACGAGCAGCGTGCCCAGCTGGGTGCCCCAGCTGCCGCCGATGACAAAAATCTTCTCCTTGTTCAACCGGCGGCACAGGTACTCGACCAGCTCCCGCGCGTCCTCGACCAGCCGGTCGACCGTCAGCGTTTGGGCCCTGCAGCCCCGGTACGACCCGCCCGTACCGCGCTGATCCCACGCGACAAGGGTGAAGTCGCCGATCAGGTCGCGATCCCGCGTCACAACCGCGTGGCGGTTGGAGATCCCCGGCCCGCCATGCAGGTGCAGCAGCACGGGATTCTCCTTCTTGCTGCCCAATATGTGGATTTTTTGCGGCAGATCGCCCAAAACCACCCGTTCAATGCTGTCTATTTCGACCATTTTTTCTCCTCGCTCTGCTTGTAAATATTTTTTGCTGTATAATGTCAGTATAGTACACCCGCGCGGCGAGGTCAAAATTTTATGCGCGGCAAAAAGGAGAAATTATGAGCGAAAAGACAAAGGTGATCCTCGACTGTGACACGGGTTCGGACGACGCGGTCGCGATCATGCTCGCCATTTTATCCGACAAGGTCGATCTGCTCGGGGTGACGACCGTCGCAGGGAACAAGGAGATCAACTTCACGACCGACAATACCCTTCGCGTCGTCGACCTGCTGCGCGCCGGCGTGCCCGTCTATCGCGGCTGCCACACCTCGATGGTCGCCAAGCTGCTTCCGTCTCGCCGCGGCGATTACACCGGCATGACCGGCGTCACCGCCGAAAAGCGGGACGAAAAGGGCGAGGTCATCGCCTATCACCACGACTGCCTGCCCATCCCCGCGCCCGTCTCAAAGGAGCAGCCCGAGCACGCCGTATTCTTCCTCGTCGACACCCTCATGAAATCGGCGGGCGACATCGTGCTTGTGCCGACCGGGCCGCTGACCAACATCGCGATGGCGATGCGCATCGAGCCGCGCATCTGCGAAAAAATCAGGGAGATCGTCTTCATGGGCGGCGGCTTTAAGGTTTTCAACGCGACCTCCGCGTCGGAATTCAATATCTGGGCCGATCCCGAGGCGGCGCAGATCGTGCTGACGAGCGGGGTCAAGTGCACGATGGTGCCGCTCGACGCGACCCACCAGGCAAATTTCACCCGCGCGGACTGCGAGCGTCTCTACGCGCTGGACACCCCGGTGGCCAAGGCGGTCGCCGACCTCGTCGACGAGCGCATCGTCGCCTACAACGCCTATCAGCCGCAGGATTTGCCCGACTCCGCCCCGCTGCACGACGCGCTCGCGCTCGCCTATGTCTTTGAGCCCGCCGTTCTCCGGGACCTGCACTTTATGCGGGTCGACGTCGATTTTAGCGGTGGCTACGCCGACGGCATGACCATCTGCGACACCCGCGCATATCCCGACCGCCCGCGCAACTGCTATGTCGCGCTCGGGGCCGACCGCGAGCGGTTTGTCAATCTGACCTTTGAACTGCTCGGGAGATTTTAATAACGCAACGCGCTTTTTGCGGCAAACGGGCCGCTTTGTTTTTTTACCGGGTCTCTGACCGGCGGCTTCCTTTCGGAAGGCGCTGCCTTGATGCCGGATAAGCCAGACGCGTTTTGCGAAGAGGTTCTGAATGGGAAAAGAGCTATCGGATATGTCTTTAGAAGAGCTGTGGGAGCTGTTCCCCATCTATCTGGTCGCCCATAGCGACCGATGGCGGCTCTATTACGCCGAGATGGAGGCTTTTCTGAAAGCCTCTCTGTCCGATCATCTGACGGTCGTGAGAATCAGCCATGTCGGCAGCACCGCAATACCCGGTATTTGGGCGAAGGACATCGTCGATATACTGGTGGAGATCGCGGAGGGCACGGATATGGAGGAAGCTGCGAGGGAGGTTGAAAAATGCGGATTTTGCCGCATGTCGGCAGCGGCGGACAGGGCTTCGTTTCAGCGCGGCTATACAAAAAATGGTTTCGCCGACAGGGTCTTCCATCTGCACCTGCGCTACGCCGGTGATCACGACGAGCTGTATTTCAGGGACTATTTGCAGGAGCACCCGCAAATCGCGAAGGAATATGAAGCGCTGAAGCTGCGATTGTGGAAGCTGTATGAGCACAATCGCGACGCCTATACAGATGCAAAAACAGCGTTTATCGGGAGATGGACGGCCGAGGCCAAAAGGGCTTACGCGGGCAGATATGAGGATGCTGCCCGCAGACAGCTTTCCTAAAGCAACCCTCGTGGGATTTTATCGCCCTTGTTTTTGCAGGGAACTCCCTGTAAGTTTTCCCCTGTACAGAAGCTCTTTTTTCAGTGTGTACACTTTCAAGACTCACTCGTTGGTTTTCGTTGTCTTCGGCAGATATAAAAGTTTTTTCGCTGTCCGGTCAAGGGCCGCTAACCGGCATTTGATAAAACAGCATTTGCCGCAACCGTCATTGCTGTTACCGGCTGCGGGTATCCGCCGCAGCGGATGTCCACGCGCTCAAATAAAAAAATTTTTACAAACCTGCAACCGCACGGCTTACCTGCTCGTTTCATAGATGTCAGCGAACCACAACACTGTGAAAAAGGAGAAAACCGATATGAAACACAAGGTAAAAATGCTGTTCTATGCGGGCGTGATCGCCCTTGCGGCGGCGGTCGCCGCGCCCGCGGCGATGGGTCGCAATCAAAGCGTGCCTGTCGCCTCGATGGCGGCGGAAATAACCGCGAAAAACGAGGCCGCCTGCGGTGAAATCGAGGCCGCAAAACAGGCCGGCGCCGCCGGGGAAAGGGTAGCGGACCCCGACCACACCGACGCCGAAGAGAGTGCGGATACCGAGGGCGCCGGACCATCGCAGGGCGCGGAAAACACGCGCACATCATACAGCGCCCAGACAACGCTCGACGCGTCCCCGGCCGGGAGCGGGGCCGCCGCAGACAATCCTGCCGCTGCCGGGAACAAGCCTGCTTCAGACAACACGGCTATTGCCGGGAACGGGCCTGTTACAGACGATAAAGCCGCTGATGGGAAAGCTGAGGCAGAGTCGCAAGGCGCTGTTGGATGGCCCGAGTCCGAAAAAGTAAGCCTCCCTCCCGTGGAAATTAGCAGCACAGTTGTAATCGAAGAAACGCCCACAATCAAGAAAATTATCCATTACAACTGCTATTGCGGCGCAGATTTCACCGACAAAGACGCATTTATACAACATGCAGCCGAGGGCGTAAAGCGTGGAGAAATTCACAGCTGGACTACGTGGGTTGAAGAAGTGGAGGTATGGGAATAAGCTTCCCTCTTCGTCGTCGCTCGTCGTCGCTCGTCGTCGCAAAGTCCGCTTAGCTCCGTTTCCCCTGTTCGGGAAAACTGCGCCCGCTGCGTCGTCGCGCGCACCGCTCCCTCAAACGCGCAGACAAGCTGCGCATTCTCGT
>CAZKRQ010000051.1:0-9252 GCA_964555125.1 uncultured Oscillospiraceae bacterium | reverse complement strand
CCTAATCGGGAAAACGTCACCTGCTCCCTTGCTCCTCCTCTTCCCGAAAAGTCAAGGGCGGACTTTTCGGGATAAAGGTCAAGGGCGTTAAGGGCAAGGGCGTTCAGAGCATAGGGCCGGGAGGGCTGCGTGCCCTTACGCTCTGTAGCAAATGCGGTGGTGAGTGTAGAAAACAAGACACAAGATACAAGGCCAAGAGCCACAGCACTCCTTAGTGGAATGCAAGGCTTGAGAACGCCGCAGACGCGCTTTTTGCGTCAGATGCGGCCCTCTGTTTTCTGATGGAGCCGCCGCCAGGGCCCGGCGTCCTTCGCGCGTGCAATCCCGGGTGCAGTGTGTTAGAATAGCAGTATCCTATCTTAATAAGGGGGCGCCGAATGAAAACGATCTGGGGCGAGCAGCTGGACAAGGACAACCTGTTCGGGGAATACCCGCGCCCACAGCTGCGGCGCGAAAGCTGGCTGAACCTCTGCGGCGTCTGGGACGGCGCGATCACAGCCTCGGACGAGCCGCCTGCCGCGTGGGATTTTAAAATCCTCGTGCCCTTTTCGCCCGAGAGCGAGCTTTCGGGCGTGGGCCGCGCGGTCGGGCCGCGCGACCGGCTTTGGTACCGCAGAGCGCTCGACCTTCCCGCGGCGTGGCTGCGCGGGCGCGTTCTGCTGCATTTTGGCGCGGTCGACCAATGCGCCGACGTGTGGCTGGGGCACGTTTTTGTCGGGAGCCATACCGGCGGCTTCACCTCGTTTACCCTCGACCTGACCGAGGCGCTGCGCGCGGGCGAGACCGAGCTGCGCGTGCGGGTACGGGACCTCAGCGACACCGCCTCGCATTCCCGCAGCAAGCAGAAGACCAACCGTGGCGGCATCTGGTACACCCCCCAAAGCGGCATCTGGCAGCCGGTCTGGCTCGAGCCCGTGCCCGAGCGGTATATCCAGCGGCTGTGCCTGCGGCCTCTGTTTGACGAGAACCGCCTCGAGGTCACCGTGCGCGCGAATTTCGACGGGGCCTGCTCGCTCGCGGCGCTCGGCGTCTCCGCCGTGGGCCGCACCAATGAGCCGGTTCGGCTCGCGTTGCCGCCCTGCGCGCCCTGGAGCCCCGAGCATCCGGCGCTGCACGACCTCACCGTGCGCGCCGGAGAAGACGCGGTCGAGAGCTATTTCGCGATGCGAAAATGGAGCGTCGCGCCCGACGAAAGCGGCGTGCCCCGTATCTGTTTAAACAACAGGCCCTATTTTATGCACGGCCTGCTCGACCAGGGCTACTGGTCCGACGGGCTGCTCACCGCGCCGGGCGACGAGGCGATGATCTACGACATCGAGACCATGAAATCGCTCGGCTTCAACACCCTGCGCAAGCATATCAAGCTGGAGCCGATGCGGTGGTATTATCACTGCGACCGTCTCGGCATGGCCGTCTGGCAGGACATGGTCAACGGCGGCGGCGCCTACCATCCGGCGGTTGTCAGTCTGCCGCTCTTTCTCGGCAGCCATCTGCGCGACACGCGCTATCGCCTGTTCGGCCGGGGCGACGCGGACGGCCGCGCGCAGTTCGAGCGCGAGCTGCGCGAGACCGTTGAGCAGCTCGGCAGCGTCCCGAGCATCGCGGTCTGGGTGCCCTTCAACGAGGGCTGGGGCCAGTTCGACGCGGCGCGCATCGCGGATGAGCTCAAAGCGCTCGATCCCGACCGTCTGGTCGATCACGCGAGCGGCTGGTACGATCAGGGCGCGGGCGACTTCAAGAGCCTGCACGTGTATTTTAAGCCCTATCGCTTCCGCCCCGACAGGCGTGGGCGCGCCGTGATTCTCAGCGAATTCGGCGGCTACGCGCTGCGCGTCGAGGGGCATTGCTTCAACAAAAAGGATTTCGGCTACAGCCGCTGCGCCGATAAGGACGCGCTGACCGCCGCGCTGCGCCGCCTCTACGCCGAAGAAATTGCGCCCGCCGTGCGCCGCGGGCTGAGCGCCTGCATCTACACGCAGGTTTCCGACGTCGAGGACGAGCTCAACGGCCTGCTCACTTATGACCGGCGGGTCTGCAAGCTGACGCCGGACGAGGCCCGCGAGGCGATGGATCCCTTCGCGCCGGCGCCCTGACCGGGCCCGGCGGTTTTGAAAGAGCTACAGCCCGCGGCGCGTTCCGGCCGGGCCGTCTCTCAGAAGCCGAGCCCTGCCGCCGGGCCACGCCCTCATTGCCCGCAAAACATTCAAAACCACCCTTATCCAGAGCGCGGCGCGTTCCGGGCAAGGGTGGTTTCGTTCCAATGGATCGGGCGAGAGAGGCGCGCCTCTCCTGACCGGCTTATTCTTTTAGACCGTCGCTGAACGCTTTCAGCTCCCTCTTCACCGTCTCGGGGAGTCTGTTGAATTCGACATTGCGAATCGCGCCCTCCAGCGCATACAGATGCACCAGACAGACCTGCGGTTCTCTCGCCTTGATTCGCAGAAAAGCCTGCTTCGCCCCTTCCTCGGCAAGCTTTTCGGGCGTATCGATGCCGGCCGCCGACAGCTTTTTGGCCATCTCCGTGCCGATATTTCTCATATCCGTCAGCTCCATCGCCGCCCGCCCCTCTCACAAAAATACGGCCGCAAATAAATCGTCCCTGAGCCGGCGCTCACCGCGCGAACAACAGCCACGCCAGCGCGATCTGCGCGGCGAACAGCGCGGGCAGGCCGTATAAAAACCGGGGCTTGCGCGTCTTATGGCGAAAGAGAAGCATCCCGGCGAGCTCTCCCGCCGCGCCGAACAGCGCCGCCGCAAGCAGCAGCGTTCTTTCGGAAACCCTCCAGCCGCCCCGGCGCGCCTGCCGTTTATCCCAGCCCATGAGCAAAAACGCGAGCAGGTTGACACACCCAAAGAGCGCGCCCGGCAATTCGCCTGTCATTTTGCGCCGTCGGGCCCGTCCGAGGGCCCGCCCTTGCGAAACGCAAAGAACTTCTGGCCGAGATAGTTCACGACGATATAGATGAGATTGGCCGCGAATACCTTTGCCGTCGTGGTCAAATCGACGCCCAGATACGGCGTCAGGCGGTCGAGCAACGGGTCGAGCAGCGGCTTGGCGCAGCCATAGGCGATGAAATAGCAGACCGCCATATTCAGCACAAAGCGGGGCAGCGTCTTCTTGTGCGAGACCGCCCCCGCGCGGAAGGTAAACCGCTTATTCAGCAGATAGGTATAGGCGCCTCCAAAAGCCATGCTCACGCCGGAGGTCACCCAAAAGCCCGCGTGGAACAGGGCGGGCAGCGCCCACGCAAAAATCCAGCCGATCACGGTGCTTGAGCCGCCGATGAGCAGATAGAGCACCGTCTCGTTGTGCAGCAGCTTCTCTTTCATCGGTGTTCTCCCCCTTCGGTCCGGCTGCGCACGACATACTGCGGGTTGTTGTTGAGGCTGACGTAGATTCGGCCCACATACTCGCCCAGCATCCCCACCAGCAGCATGAGAATGCCGCCGATCACGAGCAGCGCCGCCATCAGGGAGGAATACCCCATCGGGACCGCGGGGTCGATCAGCTTGCGGATAATGAGATAGATCGTGTAGGCGAAGCCGAGCAGGGAAAAGCCGAAGCCGGTCATCGTCGCGATGCGCAGCGGAATCACCGAAAACGCGGTGAAGCCGTTGACCCACAGCGCCACCAGCTTTTTGAGGGTATAGCCCGAACGGCCCACCTCCCGCGCGCGGTGGGTCACCGGCACATTGACGATGCGGTTGGTCGTGCGCAGGATCAGCCCGATCGCGTAGGGAAACGGGTTCGTGTAGCCGCACGCCTCGTCGATCACATATTTTTTCGCCGCAAAAAAGCTGGTGATCTCGAGATTTTTCGGCTTTTTGAGGATCAGCTCGAGCATTTTGCCGTTGAGCGCGCTGCCCCAGTTGCGAAACGCCGAGTGCTTTTTGTGGCTCGCGGCATACGACGCATAGGCGACGTCGACCTCGTCGTCCAGCGCGTCGACCAGCGACCACAGCTCGTTCGCGGGCGTCTGCCCGTCGTCGTCGAGAAAGACGCAGATGTCCCCCGTGCACTCCCGCATCCCGGCGAGCAGGGCGCTGTGCTGCCCGAAATTTTTCGCGAACGAGAGGCCGCGCACCCGCGCGTCCTCCGCCGCGAGCCGCCGGATCACGCCGAACACCCCGTCGGGCGAGCAATCGTCGACGAGGATGATCTCATAGTCGTGGGCGGGCCGCTGCGCCATCGTCGTGCGGATCTCGTCCACGACCCCCGCGATCGTCGGCTCCGACCGATAGCAGGGAATCACAAAGCTCAGTTTTTCGGGTGTCTTTGCGCTCATCCGCGCGCCTCCCTCTTCCGTTTTCTTTTTTCGCTGTCCCTCGCGGCTCAGCCGCCCGCCTCGCCGCGCAGCAACCCCATCAGAACAAGATCCCGCCAGACGCCGCCGAGGCGGACATGATCGCGCAGCAGGCCCTCCCGGCGAAAGCCCGCCCGCTCATAGCTGCGAATCGCGTCCGCGTTGTCCGCAAGCACCCGCAAAAACACCCTGTGCAGCCCGAGCGTCTCAAAGGCATACCGGCAGGCAAGGCGACAGGCCTCGCTGCCAAGGCCCCTGCCCCGCGCCGAAGGCTCGCCCAGAAAAACGCCGTATTCGCACCGCCCGGCCTGCCGGTCGATGTCTCTCAAATAGACCGAGCCGACCTCCTCGCCGGTCTCCAGCCGGGTCACGATAAACTGGGCCACCTCGCCGGTTTTGACGCGGCTTTCGAGCCACTGCCTGTGGGATTCGGCCGTGAAGAGGCGCTGATCTAAAAACCAGGCGCGCACCTCGGGCCGGTTGCGCCAACGCACGATCTGCTCTGTGTCCGCTTCGGTGATGGGGCGCAGAGAGACCTTTTCGCCGCGCAGTGCCGCCCCGCTCATGGCTGCCCCTCGTAAAAATCGCGCACCGCCTCGACGACCCGCTGCGCGTCCTCGCGCCGCAGACCATAGTAGAGCGGCAGGCGCACGAGCCGTTCGCTCTCCCTCGTCGTGTACACGTCCTCGCCGCAAAAGCGCCCGTACCGAAGCCCCGCGGGCGCGGAATGCAGCGGAATATAGTGGAACACGGCGAGAATATCCCGGCTCTTGAGAAAATCGATCAGCCGGGTGCGCTCGCCGAGATCTCTGGCCTTGAGATAAAACATATGCGCGTTGTGGGTGCAGCCCTCCGGCACCGTCGGAAGCGCGACCGCGCCCTGCGCCGCAAGCCCGCGGAAACTGTCATAATAGAAATTCCAGCTCGCAAGGCGGTCGTCGTTGATCCTTTCGGCGATCTCGAGCTGCGCCCAGAGATAGGCCGCGCACAGCTCGCTGGGCAGATAGGACGAGCCCGCGCTCTGCCAGGTGTATTTATCCACCATGCCCCGAAAGAACTGCGAGCGGTCGGTGCCCTTTTCGCGGATGATCTCCGCCGCGTCGCGGTATTTCGCGTCCCGCGCAAGCAGCGCGCCGCCCTCGCCCATCGAGTAATTCTTGGTTTCGTGAAAGCTGAAGCAGCCAAAATCGCCCATGGCGCCGAGCGCACGCCCCTTATAGCTCGCCATCACGCCCTGCGCCGCGTCCTCGACGACAAACAGATCGTGCCGGCGCGCGATCTCGAGGATCGTATCCATCTCGCAGGCCACCCCCGCGTAGTGCACGACCGCGATGGCGCGGGTCTTTTCGGTGATCGCCGCCTCGATTTTCGTCTCGTCGATATTCATCGTGTCGGGCCGGATGTCGACAAACACCAGCCTCGCGCCGCGCAGCACGAAGGCGTCCGCCGTGGAAACAAAGGTATAGCTGGGCAGGATGACCTCGTCGCCCGGCCGGATGTCGCAGAGCAGCGCCGCCATCTCGAGCGCATGGGTGCAGCTCGTTGTCAGCAGCGCGCAGGGAACGCCGGTGCGCCGCATGATCCATTCATTGCAGCGCCGGGTAAACTGCCCGTCGCCGCAGATCTTGTGCGCCTCGACCGCCTGCCGCATATAATCGTATTCTCTGCCCGCAAACGGGGGGACATTGAAGCTGAGCATGACCGTGCACCCTTTCGTTCCGTCCATGATTCGTTCGGCCGCCGCGGCGCGCCGCAACGTCGGTATTATACCACCTTTTCCGCGAAATGAAAAGCGCCTTCTCCCCTTTGCGGCCCGTCCCCGATTCCCCGTTTCGGCGCGCGCCGCGGGCGTTAAGGCGACAGTTTTCCCGCGCGCTCGCGGATATACTGAAACCGGCGCGGTTGCAATTCGGCGCGCCGGGCGGTATGATAAAGGCGCCCACTACGCGAAGAATACGCCGTTTTGCGGCGGAGTAGAGATGCCGATGAAACACTTTCTTATCAAAATCAAACGCTTTCTCGTCCCTGTCGAGCGGATGCTCAGTGTGATGCAGCGCGACCGTCTGACCGTATACGCGGGGCAGGCGTCGTTTTTCGCGCTGATGTCCTCCGTCCCGCTCATCATGCTGCTCGTCTCCCTGTTCAGCGCCCTTTTCCCCCTCGACACGGCCGAGATCCTCGCTCTGACAACCGAATTTTTGCCCGACTCGCTGCACGGCTTCGGCGAGCAGTTTCTCAGCGGCATTTTCAGCGCCCCGACGGCGCCGCTCGCCTCCGCCAGCTCCATCGCCCTGCTCTGGGCGGCCTCGCGGGGCATTCGCGCCATCGGGGACGGCATACAGAACATCTATAACGAGCGGGCGCGGCGCAGCTATGTGCGCAATATCGCCGTTTCGCTGCTCTATACGCTGGCCTTTCTTCTGTTCATCCTTCTCGCGCTGGTCATACTCGTGTTCGGCGCGCCGCTGCAGGACCTGATCCGCCGCCTTCTGGGGGCGGACTCCCTGCTCTATCTCGTGTTCGACCTCAAAAATATCATCTTTTTCGTGCTGCTCACGCTGCTGTTCATGCTCTCCTACAGCGGGATCGCCAAATCGTGCATCCCCTTCCGAAGCCAGTTCTTCGGCGCGGCAGTCGCGGCTGGCGGCTGGCTGTTGTTCTCTTTCTTCTATTCTCTGTATATCCGCTATTTCTCCAACTACCCCAACCTTTACGGCGGTCTCGCCGCGCTGCTGCTGCTCATGCTGTGGCTGCATATTCTGATGATTATCCTGCTGTTCGGGGCCGAGCTCAACAAATGGCGGTACGCCCGCCGCATCGTGCGCAACAGCGGCGCCGGGCAAAAGCAACCCGACTCCCCGCTCGAGGAGGATTGCTGACGGCGTGGTTGACAGCATCCACAGCCGCGTTATATAATTATAAAAACCACATTTCAAGTTTATCTAAATTCCAAATCGAAAGCAAAAAAATGCAAAGGATCGGAGAAAACGCCATGAAACAGTTTACCCTCACCTGCTGCTCCACCGCAGACCTGACCGCCGAACACTTTGAACAGCGCGATATCCGTTATGTCTGTTTCCATTTCACGATGGACGGCGTGCAGTATCCCGACGACCTCGGCAAGAGTATGCCGTTCCCCGAATTTTACAGCCGCATCAAAAACGGCGCGACGCCGACCACCTCGCAGGTCAACGTCGAACAGTTCGTGGCTTTTTTCACCCCGATCCTCGAGAGCGGCAGCGATATTCTCCACGTCTCCCTGTCCTCCGGCCTCTCCGGCTCCTTCAACTCGGCGAACGTTGCCCGGGAGGAGCTGGAGAAAAATTTCCCCGACCGCAAGATCTATATTGTCGACTCCCTGGGCGCGTCCTCGGGCTACGGCCTGCTGATGGACACCCTCGCCGACATGCGCGACGCGGGCGACTCGATTGAGAAGGTCTATAACTGGGCGCAGGAGAACAAACTCAACCTGCACCACTGGTTCTTTTCAACCGATCTGAGCAGTTATTACCGCGGCGGCCGCATTTCCAAGGCGTCGGCGGTATTCGGCACCATGCTCAACATCTGCCCGCTGCTCAATATGGACGACGAGGGGCATCTGATCCCGCGCGAAAAAATCCGCGGCAAAAAGGCGGTCATCAACGCCATTGTAAAAAAGATGGAGGAGCACGCGAAGGACGGCCTGAAATATTCCGGCAAGTGCTATATCTCCAACTCGGATTGCATGGAGGACGCGCGCGCCGTCGCCGACCTCATCGAGGCCCGCTTCAAAAAGCTCAACGGCAGGGTCGAGATCAACAGCGTCGGCACCGTCATCGGCTCGCACACCGGCCCGGGCACGGTCGCGCTCTTTTTCTTCGGCGACAAGAGAACCCATTGATTCTAGGTACGTCTTGTAGGCATACCCTGTCCCAACACATAAAAAAGCGGCAGGGACTTAGCGTCCTGCCGCTTTTGACCGTTTGGGCTGTCTCCGGCCCCGATGCCCTTGCGGGCGGGCGGATTTTCTCGCGTCGTCACACGTTGACGAATTAAGGATCATGCGAACCGATGTTGCCGAACCCGGATTCACAAATCGCAGCGCGGCTTCATTCAACACAAACGCGCTGCGATCTTCGGTTCCGTTTCGGTATTTTTTGCGCGATACGGCCCCGCCTCCTCAGGTCCTGCGGGAGCCTTATTTCCTCACCCTCCGCCGCCTTGAGCCGTGTCCATCAAACGCTGTCGCCGCCTTTCGGGAATCCGTCTCAGCTCTTTTTTCAGGGCCCCGGCCTTCAACCGGCCAAAAGACCTTCGCGCTTTCGGCGCGAAGGTCTTTTAGGATAAGGTCAGCGCCGGGCCGCAGCCGCGCGGTCAGAACAGTGCGATCGCCGCGATCCCGACGACCGTCGCCAGCGCGCTGAGGATGGTCGCGATCAGGCATAGAATATAGGGCGTCTCCGCCTTGCCCTGTGTCTCGGCGGGCTTCGGCGCGTTCAGCAATCCGATACCGCCGAAAATCAGGCCGATAAACCCGGTCCAGAACAGAGCGATGCCGACGATGCCCAGCGTCTTGCTGCCCTTGGACGAATTCGCCAGCATCTCCGAATGCAGGCGATCCTCCAGCCCCGCGTTTTCACGCGCTACGGTGTCCGACATACCGGCGATAAAAGCGCTGAACTGCGCGCACTCCTGCGTCTGGTCTATGTTCAGGTGATGGAATCTGTCGCTGCGGAGATTCAGCGCGTCCACCTCCAGATTGACCGGAGACTTGCCGTCCTTGTCGCGCAGCGTGACGCTGACACGGTTCAGCAGGTCTTTCTTCATGTGTGTGTCGACCTCGGCGATCCCCAGCGACTCTTTTGTGAGCAGAATGGGCTGGCCGGGCTGGATGTCGTCCTTCTGAAAACCGAGCGGGATCACCCACAGGCGCGTATCGTCAAATGCCAGCGCATAGCTGTAATAGGTC
>CAZKRQ010000050.1:0-9314 GCA_964555125.1 uncultured Oscillospiraceae bacterium | reverse complement strand
CGAGGCGCTGCGGATGCGGGGCGTCGTTATCCTCCCGCTTGTCAACCCGGACGGCTACGACCTGCACCGGCTCGGCCCGCAGGCGCTGCGCCGGCGCGCGGGGCTGCTCGGCCGCTTTTCGCACGAGCAGCTGGCCGCGTGGCAGGCCAACGCCAACGGCGTGGACCTCAACCGCAACTGGAACGCGGGCTTTTGGCGCGCGCGCAAGGCGGTCGACGCGCTGCATATCCATGGCCCGGCGCCGACCCGATACGGCGGGCCATGGCCCTGCTCCGAGCCCGAAAACCGGGCGCTGCGCCGCCTCTGCGAGCGGCTGAGGCCCCGCGCGCTGTATTCGCTGCACGCGCAGGGCGAGGAGATCTATTGGAAATACGGCGCGGCGCAGCCGTTCGGCAGCGATTACATCGCGTCGCTGCTCGCCTCGTTGAGCGGCTATACGCTCTGCGAGCCGAACCCGGTCGCCGCCGACGCGGGGTTTAAGGACTGGTTCATCAAAAGGTTTTTTCGCCCCGGCTTCACCGTCGAGCTGGGGCTCGGAAAAAACCCGCTTCCCTACAGCTGCCTCGACGCGGTGTGGGAGCAGGTTCGCCGGGCTATGGTCGTTGCGGCGGTCGTCTGAGCGGGTGCGCCGGCTGCCGGCGGGGGGGGTGCGCGCGCAAAAAACGCTCCGTCTTGCGGGAAGAAAAGACGCTGTTTGCGGTGGGAAAATCCGCGGAGAAGCGCGAGCGCCTCGCCCACAGGTGATCGGGCGAGGCGCTCAGGAAGGGGCGGCGCTTTTCAGGAGCGGAGTTTTTCTTTACAGCGTCCGCTCGAGGAGAACGCGGTCGACGAGCGGGCGCCCCGCCTCAAAGATGGGGTGGTCGTAGTGCGACGGGAAGTAATTGCGCTCGCGGCCGGTCTGCCGGAACCCGCACGCGGCGTAAAAGGGCAGCGTCAGCGGACTGTCGCCCGTTCCGGCGCGCAGAACGCGAAAGCGGCCCCGATAGCGGCCGCACAGCCATTCGATCATGGCGCGGCCCAGCCCCCGCCGCCTTGCCTGAGGCACGACGGCCAGATTTTGCAGCTCGAGCACGCCGTCTCCCTCGTCTGTCACGACGGCCGCGGCGAGCACGCCGCCCTCGTCTCGCAGCAGATGCAAAACGCCGCGCGATAAATAGGCCGCGATCAGGCTTTCCTGCTCGTCGGCGAGAAGAAGAAGAGGCAGCCATGCCTCCTTATTTTTATGTACGGTTAAAAAATCCATCGGTTTATCCTATAGGGCAAAGAGAAGGAGCGGGTCTCTGCCCTCCCCGGTTTTGCGCCCCGCCTGCGCGCCGGGCAGAGAGAAAAAAGCGACCGCTAAACGGCGCGCAATAAAGCGGAAGGATCTCCTTCCGCTTTCATCCGCTTCTCTCCGCGCAGGTCTCGCAGGGGGTGGTCTGTGGAATCATGATTGCGGCAGGATCGCACACGATCCCGTGTCCGCGTCTTTGATCCCTGAAAACGTCAGTCGGTCTCTTCCGCTGAGAATAGTATGCGCAGAGGCCGGGCGGTTATACAGCCGGCATAAAAAATTTTTTTCGGGCGCGGCGTTTACCCGTTTGCGGCGAGGATGAAATCGGCGACCTCGCCCGTTGTGGACGCCCGGCAGACGCAGGGATAGCCGTCGAATTCACCGGGCTGAGAAAAGCCGTAGAGCGCCGCGACGAAATCCGTTCCGGCGTTCTTTGCGCCCTCGGCGTCGTAAAAGCGGTCGCCGACCATGGCGGCGCGCTCCGGCGGGACGCGGAGAAAATCGAGCGCCTCCAGAATCGAGCCGGTCTTGGTCGAGTGGCGGTCGAGCTCGCTTTTCAGCCCCGAAATGACCTCAAAATCGCCGGTGAGGCGGTCCGCGCCGAGGATCTTGCGGATCATCGCCTCGGGCTTGCTCGAGGCGATGGCGAGCCGCAGGCCCCCCGCCCGCAGTCGCGACAGCATCTCGCGCACGCCCGCATAGGGCTCGCACTCAAACACGCCCTTTTCCCCATAGCGGGCGCGGAAGGTCTCGACCGTGTGCTCCACCTCCTCCTCGGCGACGCCGAACATCTCCACAAAGCTCATGGCGAGCGGAGGGCCGACGCATTTGCGAAATACGTTCAGGTCGGGATAGTCCCGGTTGTGGCAGACGCGCAGCGCGTGCTGATAGCTGCGGGCGATGCCCAGAAAGGTGTCGTAGAGCGTGCCGTCGAAATCGAACAGAACCGCCTGATATTTCATTTTGCGCCCTCCGCGATCAGCTGTTTTTGTCGAGCAGGTCCTGTTTGATGTCCCACAGCTTCTGAGACAGGTCGACATAGTAATTGTGCGGGTTCTCAAACCGCTTGACCTCGTCCCACTGCATATCCAGCTCGCGCTGGCAATAGGCGCGGATCTCCTCGACGCTCGGGCTGTTGTAAACGAGCTCGCCGTTTTGAAACACCGGCACCATCAATTCGCGCGCCGTGTAGTCGGTCACGACCTTTTTCTTCCAGGTATACTGCGGGTCGAAGAGGGTGAGCGGCGCGGTGAAATCCGGCTTTTCATCGTGAACGGTGATATAGTCCGCGACGGCCTTGCCGTCCTCATAGATGCGGTAGAGCTTTTTAAAATGCGGCGTCGTGATCTTCGCGACGTTTTCGCTGACCTTGATTTTGGGCAGGATAGAGCCGTCCGCCTCCTCGACCGCGACGAGCTTGTATACGCCGCCGAACACGGGGTCGCTCTTGGCGGTGATCAGGCGCTCGCCGACGCCGAAGCTGTCGACCTGCCCGCCCTGGTTGATGATGTCGCGGATGAGGTTTTCGTCCAGCGAATTGCTCGCGACGATTTTGCAGCCGGTCAGGCCCGCCTCGTCGAGCAACCTGCGCGCCTTGCAGGAGAGATAGGTAATATCGCCAGAGTCGATGCGGATGCTGCAATCGGTGATGCCCAGCTCCTTGAAGACGCGGATCGCGTTGGGCACGCCGCTTTTCAGCACGTTGTAGGTGTCGACGAGCAGAGAGGCGTTGTTGGGGTAGATCCTGCAAAAGGTTTTGAAGGCCTCGTATTCGCTGTCAAAGGTCTGGATCCAGGCGTGCGCCATGGTGCCGAGCGCCGGGATGCCGAATTCCTTGTCGGACAGGGCGCAGGAGGTGCCCGCCGCGCCGGCGATATAGGCCGAGCGCGCGCCGATATAGGCCGCCGAGGCGCCCTGGGCCCGACGCGCGCCGAACTCCATCACGGCGCGCCCCTCGGCGGCGCGCACGATGCGGCTCGCCTTAGTGGCGATCAGGGATTGATGGTTGATGCACAGCAGGAGGAAGGTCTCGATGATCTGCGCCTGCTCCGCGTCGGCGCGCACCGTGAGAATCGGCTCGTTGGGGAAAACCGGCGTGCCCTCGGGCACGGCGTAGATGTCGCCCGTGAAGCGGAACTCCCTGAGCGACGCGAGCCAGGACTCGGAAAAAGCGCCCTTGCCGCGCAGATACTCGATGTCCTCGTCCTCAAAATGCAGGTCGCGTATGTATTCGATGATACTCCACAGCCCGGCCGCGATGGCGTAGCCGCCCCTGTCGGGCACCGAGCGGAAAAAGACGTCGAAATACAGCTTCTTTTTGCCGAGACCACAGAGATGGTACCCGTTCGCCATGGTGTATTCATAATAGTCGCACAGCAGCGCAAGATTTTCCTGTTTCATGGTGTGTTACCTCGCTCGCATTGGGAAAAATGGGATTTTTGTCATTATCCCATAAGACGCCGTGTTTTGCAACAACTACGCGATTTTCAGATGAATTTGACATGTTTGTGAAAAACAGCGGTGTTTTTTATGGAAATTTTTATGCTATGATAACATATACACTTTCGATTCTTTATGATAAAATGTGAATAATTACGAGGATTTCAGCAGTTGCTTTTATCCGCTTTTCTTTTGGCGCAAACATTGTATAAAGTTAAGTGGATATGATTTTATATTTCAGGTGGTGAAAGCGTATTATGAACATCCTTGAACAGATCCGGCAGACAGAGCAGGAGGCGACGGCGCTGCGTGCGCAGGCGGCGGCGAAGGCGCGCGAGGTTTTGCGCGCCGGCGAGCGCGCGGCGGCGGATGAGGCCGCCAGGCTCGTGGCGGACGCCAAGGCCAACGCCGACCTGCTGCTGCAAAAGGCGGCGGACAACGCCGCGCAAAAGGCGGACAACCTGATCGCCGACGCGGCGCGCGAGGACGAGACGGCGCTGCGCGCCGCGCGCGAACGGGTTGCGACCGCGGCCGCTTTCGTTGCGAAAGAGGTGCAGAAGCTATGATCGTACCGATGAAAAAAGCCACCGTTTTTGCGCTGCGGCGCGACAGGGATGCGCTGCTGCTTGAGCTGCAGCGCTCGTCGGTCATCATGGTGACCGAAAACGACGGCAGCGTGCGGGACGAGCGCGCGGACGAGGCGGCGGTTTCGGTTTCGGATTCGGCCGGCGCGCTCGCGTTTCTCAAGAAATACAGCAAAAAGCCCGGCCTGCTGGAGAGCGCGCCCAGCGTGAGCTACGAGGAGTTCTCCGGCTCTCACGAAAAGGAGAGGTCGGTCTCCGAGCGCTCCCACGCCGTCGAGGAGCAGATGGCGGCGCAGAAGACCGAGATTTCAAGCTGTGAGAACGCGCTCGAACAGTTTGAGCCGTGGCTGGCGCTCGACATCCCGCTGCGCGAGGTCGCCGACACGCGCGCGGCGGCGGTGCATACCGGCTATATCCCGCAGAACAACGCAGCCAAGCTCATGGAGTTTGAGGAGAAGGGCATGGCGATTCAGCTGCTCGGCGCTTCGGCCGGCTCGCTCGCTGTTTTCGCGGTTTGCCACAAGAGCCAGAGCGAGGATTTTTTGAATTTCGCAAAGCCGCTCGGCTTTATCGAGGCGGCGCCGCCCGCGGGCGAGCTGACCGCGAAGGGCGAGCAGGATAAGCTGAAGGCGCGCATCGCGGCGGCAAAAGAAAAGCTCGCCGGGCTCGAGGAAGAGGCGAAAAAGCTCGCGGAGGAATACACCTCCCTCGAGCTGCTCTACGACCGGCTCAACGCCGATCTGGCCCGGATGAACACGCCGTATTCCGACACCGACGCGACCTTCTACCTCACCGGCTGGGTCGAGGAGAGCCGCGCGCAGGAGCTGGAGGAGGCCATCCGCTCGGCGACCGACGTCTATGAATTGGTGCTCGAGGACCCGGCCGAGGGAGAGCAGGCGCCGACTCTTGTGAAAAACAACCGCTTTGTCACCCCGTTCGAGACGCTGACCGATATGTTCAGCCGCCCCAACCCCAAAGACGGCATCGACCCCAACCCGGTCATGGCGCCGTGGTATTGGATCATCTTCGGCATGATGATGGCGGACGCGGGCTACGGCCTTGTGATGATCCTGCTGATCGGCCTGTTCATCAAGCTCAAGGCGCCCAAGGGCGAATCCGCGAAGCTGATGCGGGTGCTGATGTATGCGGGCCTGCCCACCATCTTCTGGGGCGTGATGTTCGGCAGCTATTTCGGCGCCGAGTGGTTCCCGCCCGTGCTGTTCACACCGCTGTATGACCCGATCCCGATGATGGCGATGAGCTTCGTCGTCGGCGCGCTGCATATGTTCTGCGGCATGTTCATCAACGCCCGCCAGAACTGGAAGCAGGGCGACTGGCAGGAGGCGCTGGGCAACCATATCAGCTGGATTTTCCTGATCGCGGGCCTGGGGCTTCTCTTCCTGCCGGCGCTCAAGATCGTTTCGTATGCGTTTATCGGCATCGGCCTGGTGCTGATTCTCGCGTTTTCCAAGCACAGCTCGAAGAACCCGATCAAGAGGATCTGCGGCGGCGTCGGCTCGCTGTACGGCATCACCAGCTATATGAGCGACATTCTCTCCTATTCCCGCATTCTCGCTCTCATGCTCTCCTCTGCCGTTGTCGGCATGGTTATGAACATGCTCGCGGGCATGGTGATGAATACGGGCTCGGTGCTCTCCGCGATCATCACCATCCCCTTCTCGGTCCTCATCTATCTCGTGGGGCATGTCTTCAATATCGTGATGAGCCTGCTGTCGGCCTATGTCCATGCGAGCCGCCTGCAATACATCGAGTTTTACGGCAAGTTTTATGAGGGAGGCGGATACGCGTTCCAGCCTCTGTCTCTGCAAACGAAATATTACAATGTCCAAAACAAATAATTTTTCATTTTTTGGAGGTATCACATCATGACAGGACTTGGTTATGCACTTCTGGGCGCGGCGCTTGCCGCCATTCTCGCGGGCATCGGCTCCGCCATCGGCGTCGGCATTGCCGGCCAGGCGGCCGCGGGTGTCGTCTCCGAATCCCCCGACCTGTTCGGCAAGCTGCTTGTGATTCAGGCGCTGCCCGGCACGCAGGGCATCTACGGCTTCCTGACGGCGGTCATGGTTATGATCCGCGTCGGCCTGCTCGGCGGCAGCCCCGTTGAGCTCTCGGTGGAAAAGGGCCTCGAGTTCTTCCTCGCCTGCCTGCCCATCGCGCTTGCCGGCCTGCTCTCGGCCATCTATCAGGGCAAGGTCGCCGTTTCCGCCATCCACATGACCGCCAAGCAGCCGGACGCTTCCGCCCGCGGCATCACGATGACCGCGCTCGTCGAGACCTACGCGATCCTCGCGCTGCTCGTGTCCGTTCTGCTCATCCTCATCGGCATCAAGCTGTAAGCACAGAAAACGCCTGAAAAATCTCAACCGAAAGGCGGAACACCAATGGGAGCCAAACAAATTCTGGACGCCATCCTCGCCGATGCGAACGCCGACGTAGATTCGATGCTCGCGGACGCCGAGGCGGGCGCGCTGCAAACAAAACAGAAAGCGCTGGCCGACGCGCAGGCCGAGGTGGACGCGATCGCCGCCAGAACCAACGCGGAGGCCGACGAGACCGAAAAACGCCGCCTGCTGACCGCCGGCATCGAGGCGCGCAAAAACACCCTTGCCGCCAAGCGCGCGCTGCTCGACGAGGCGTTCGCCGCCGCCGTCGAGAACCTGTGCGCGCTTGCGCCCGAGGCGTATGCCGCGCTGGTGACGGGCCTTGTCGCCGCAGGCGCTGAAACAGGTAGTGAAAAGCTCTGCGTCCCCGCCGCGCACCGCGAGCGCTTCGAGAAGCCGTATCTCGGCGGAAAAACGATGCTCGCGCTGTGCAACGAGGCGCTTGAAAAAGCCGGAAAGCCGGGCAAGCTGACCCTCGGCGCCGACGCGGCCCGCTTCACGGGCGGCGCGCTGCTCGCGGGTGAGGAAACCGACGTCGACTGCTCTTTCGAGGCCCTTGTCGCGTCCTATCGCGACGCGCATGAGGCAGAGGTCTATTCGCTGCTCTTTACGGAGGAATAAACCATGCCTTCCGACAACTTTCCATTTGCGGTCGGCCGCGTTCGGGTGCTCGAGAGCTCGCTGCTCGACGCGGGCAAGCTGGCGCGCCTGCGCGAGCTGCCCTTCGGCGAGGCGGTGAAGCAGCTCAGTGACTGGGGCTATGCGGCGGAATATCCCGTCAAAACAGACCCGGACGGCATGATCGCCTTTCGCCGCGCCGAGGTGCGGGCGCTGATCGCGGACCTCACCCCGAAGCCGCAGCTGACCGATCTCTTTTATCTCGACATCGACGCGACCAACGTCAAGCTGCTCATGAAAAACCGTCTTTTGGGCGGCGAGAATTACGACGATGTCGCGCTCGCGCAGGGCGTGTTTGACCCCGAGCTGCTGCGCGGCTGCGTGAACGCGGGCGATTACGAGCCTCTGGGCGCCGTGCTTGACCGGGAGCTGCGCGCCGTCGACGCGCAGATGAAAAAGCGGGTTGATCCGCGCCTGCTGAGCGCCGGGGTCGACAACGCCTTTTTCGCCCACATTCTGGCGGCGCTCGCGAAGGAGAAAAACGCCTTTTGCCTTCGCTACTTCACGGGGAAAATCGATTTCGCCAACCTGCTGAGCGTGCTGCGCGCGCGGGAGCTGGGATGGGACGAAACGGATTTTCGCCCCATGATCATCCCGGGCGGCCAGATCCCGCAGGAGCGGCTGCTCGCCGCCGTGTCGGGCGACGAGGAGGAGATGGGCAAGCAGCTGTTTGTCGGCGACAGCGCCGACGCGATCCGCAAGGCGGTGTCGCTGTATAAGGGCGGCTCGCTGGAACAGGCGCGCGACCTCATCGAGGCCTCACAGCTCGCGCTTGCCGAGAAAGAGCGCTATGACGCCTTCGGCATCGGGCCCATCGCCTATTTCCTGCTCGCCAGCGAGGCGGAATGCCGCGCGCTGCGGGTGCTGTTCGCGAAAAAGCGGACCGGCGCCGAATAACGGGGCGGAGGGAATTCTATGGCAGAACAAAATAAAATCGCAATCATCGGCGACCGCGATTCCGTCATGCTCTGGGGAGCGCTCGGCATCGAGACGGTCTTCGCCGACGAACCGCGTGAAATCGAGCGTGCGGTGCATCGCCTCGCGCGCGAGGGCGCGGCCATCATCTATATCACCGAACAGGCGCTGGAAAAGGCGCCCGAGGCGGTCGAACGGTATAAGACCCAGCCGTTTCCCGCCATCATCCCGGTACCAAACGCCGAGGGCAGCCTCGGCATCGGCATGCGTGCCATCCGGGCCAACGTCGAAAAGGCGATCGGCGCCGACATACTGTTCGAGGGAGAGGAATAACGAATGAGTGAAACTAAAACCAACGCGGTCATCGAAAAGGTCGCCGGCCCGTTGATCGTCGCATCGGGAATGCGGGAGAGTCAGATGTATGACGTCGTCCGCGTTTCCGACAAGCGGCTGATCGGAGAGGTGATCGAGCTGCGCGGCGATCTCGCCTCCATTCAGGTCTATGAGGAAACCGCGGGCCTGGGCCCGGGCGAGCCTGTCTACGCCACCGGCGAGCCCCTTTCGGTCGAGCTTGCGCCCGGCCTGATCGGCGGCATTTTCGACGGCATTCAGCGTCCGCTTGAAACCATCTATGCGCAGGAGGGCGACCGCATCACCCGCGGCGTCGACGTGCCCAAGCTGTCCCGCACGGCGAAATGGGAATTTCAGCCCGTCGCCAAGGTCGGCGATAAGCTGAGCGGCGGCGACGTGCTCGGCACGGTCGAGGAGACCCCCGCCGTCATTCAGAAAATCATGGTGCCGCCCAATCTGAGCGGCGAGCTCGTCGCCATCGAGTCGGGCTCCTTTACCATTGAAGAGACCATCGCCAAGCTCAAAACCGACAGCGGCGAGCTGGTCGAGCTGCCGATGCTGCAAAAGTGGCCGGTCCGCCGCGGCCGTCCGTTCGCGGAGAAGCTGACCCCGAACGAGCCGATGATCACCGGCCAGCGCACCATCGACACCCTGTTTCCGATTTCCAAG
>CAZKRQ010000049.1:0-9320 GCA_964555125.1 uncultured Oscillospiraceae bacterium | reverse complement strand
CGTCAAGGGCGTCAAGGGCGTCAAGGGCGTCAAGGGCGTCAAGGGCGTCAAGGGCGTCAAGGGCATAGGGGCGTGGGGACTGGGTATCCTTACGCTCTGCACCAAATTCGGTGGTGAGAACAGAAAATGAGGCGCAGATGCAAGGCGTGAGAACGCGGCATCTGCGCTTTTTGCGTTGGATGCGGCCGCTTTGTTTTCTGACGGGACTGATGAGAACAGGGCTGTCTTTTTGCGGATGAGAGACAGGCGCGGGGATGCCGCGCACGTGACGGAACAAAAACGATCTGATTCAGGCCTCGGGAGAGGGAGTGCGCTCGCGCCTGATAAACGGCCCGGCTCTCGCGGAGGAAATCGCGGTTGTTTTCAAAAAAATTTTTTCACATTTCTGCAATCAACGCCGTTTTTTTGCGACTGGATAGGTGAAGGTACCTGACACAGAGGAGTAAGAGGAATGACAGACACACAGATCATTGAGTTGTATTGGAGCCGCGACGAGTCGGCCATATCCTGCACGGCGCAAAAATACGGCGGCTATTGCAAAAGCATTGCCCGCAATATTCTGCGAAGCGAAGAGGACGCGGAGGAATGCGTCAACGACACATATTGGGGCGCGTGGCGCGCTATACCGCCGCAAAGGCCCGCGCGGTTCCCCGCCTTTCTGGGCAGGATCGCGCGCAATCTCGCGCTGAACCGCTTCCGGCAATACGGGGCCGAAAAGAGGGGCGCCGGCCAGACGGCGCTCGCGCTGGCCGAGCTGGAGGAATGCCTGCCGTCGCAGGACGACACCGCCGTGGCCGCGGAGGACCGGCGCATTATCGAGGCGCTCAACAGCTTTCTCTATGCGCAGCCCGCGCAAAAGCGCGCGGTATTTATCCGGCGCTATTGGTATCTGGAACCGATCCGGCAGATCGCGGCCGCCTGCGGCATGAGCGAGAGCAAGGCGGCCTCGCTGCTTTTCCGCATGAGAAAAGAACTGAAATCGCACCTTGAAAAGGAGGACATCGCAATTTGAAAAACGAGAGATTGCTCGATTTAATCGGAAATATCGACGACGACCTGGTCTGCGGCGCCACCGCGCATACGGCGGCGAGGAGAAAAACGTGGCTGGGATGGACGGCGTTGGCCGCCTGCCTCGCGCTGCTTGTCTATGCGGGGGTGCGCCTGCGGCCCGCCGCGGGGCCGCAAGACGTGCCGCAGAATCTGCCCGTGCTCACCCTCGCGCAGGATCCCTATATGGTTGCGGGGATGGGTTTCGAGGGCTATTTGGCTCACGACGTCGGCGAGCTGACCGACGGCAATCCATGGATTGAGGAAGAGACCCCGGGGGCCCTGCCCGTGTTTCGCAACACGCGGGTGCACGACGAGAACGGCGTCGGGCCGATGCCGGAGCTCGACAGGATGAGGGCGCTGCTGCTCGAGGTCGCCGGACGGCTGGGGCTGGACGTGGACAGCCTTGCCGTCACCGACGACGCGCCCAGCGAGGAGGAGATCGCCGCCGTTATGGAAAAAACGGGCGGCGAGCTGCCGGCGGGCTTTTTTGACGCGGACCGGGTGATGGCGGAGCAAAACGGCGTGTCGCTCGAGGTGGACGAATGGATGACCGTGACGATCCGGTTTGAGCAGCCCCTGTCTCTGCCGGAGGGGGCGGCCCTGGGCGAGAACCCCACCTATGCCCAGTGCCGGGCGGCGGCCGAGGCGCTGCGCGAGAGCTGCCGGGAGCTGCTCGCGATGGAGGACCCGCAGATCAGCGTCACAGGCGGCGATTACGACATCTATCTGCATCAGAGCTATACCATTGAGTATTTCGACGGAAGCGGCGATATGGCCGACCAGATCGTGCAGTTCAATTTCCGGCGTGCGGTGTTTTACACGAACGAGGAGGGGGAGGTGTATCTGGCGCGGCTCTACCATTCCTACCTCAGCGAAAAGGCCGGGGATTACCCGATCATCAGCTCCGAAGAGGCGAAAGAGCTGCTGCTCAACGGCAACTATATCACCTCCGCGCCGTATGAGATGCCCTCGGAGGACTATATCGCCCGCGTCGAGCTGGTCTATCGAACTGGCCATCGGGAGACCTACTATATGCCCTACTACCGCTTCCTCGTCGAGGTGCCCGAGGCGGCGCCGGGCGATGAGCTGGAGGGACTCAAAACCTTCTGCGCCTATTATGTGCCCGCCGTTTCGGGGGAGTATCTCGACGAAATGCCGGTCTGGGACGGCAGCTTTAACGGATAAAGCGCTTCGGCATCAAAGGAGCGGCCGCGCGGACAGAGGATCCGCGCAGCCGCTCCGAGGTTTGGAAAGCTTTTTTGAGGAAAAACGGCTCCAGCTCACGGGCGTAGAGAACCGTTTCGCCCGGGGCCGGGAGAGCTGTGACGGGGATGAAGCTCGGCGCGAAAAAACAGCGGCGCTAGCCCCGAAGCGGGCGGCAAAAAGGGACAATGTCCAAAATCTCAATGGGTAAAAAAGCGCAGGGGAAGCCGGTCGCATCCAGTGGCGGCAATACGAGGGGCAAAACGCCCGCGACGGCGAGCCCCTTTTTCCTCAACATGCAGCTGCCTCCAAAAGAGAATGATATTCGGGGGATGCGCTCAACGGCCGCTCAGTCGGCGGTGCGCCGCTCAAACGCGGTAGAGCCCGTAGAACTGCTCGTTGCCCCGTATGAAGAGGGCGCGAAAGCCGAGCCGCCGCGCCAGAGCGGCTGTTCGCCCGTTGTCGAGATAGTGCGCGAGCAGCAGGGCGTCGAGCGAGCACCCGCCGAACGCGTGCTCGATGACGGCGCGCGCGGCCTCGCCCATATAGCCGCGGCCCCATGCGCCGGGCGCCATCGAAAAGCCGAGCTCGCGCACCCGCAGGGCTTGCAGCGCGCGGCACAGAGAGGTGTTGTGCAGCCCGATATTGCCGAAGGGGAGGTCCTCCTCACGGCGGGTGAGCGCAAGGCAGCGCCCGGCATAGAGCTCGCGGATCACGCGGCGCGAGTCCTCCGGCGAACGGTGCGGCTTCCATCCGGCGGGCAGCGCCACCTCGGGCAGCCGCGCATAGGCGAAGAGCGCCTGCGCGTCCTCCTCGCGCCAGGGGCGAAGCACGAGGCGCCCGGTTTCGAGCCGGGGCAGGGTCATGAGCGCGCCGCCTTTTGCGCCCGGCCGGGCGAGAAGTATTTTTTGATGAGCAGGGGATAGAGCGCCAGCGCCCAGAGAACGACGGCGGCATAGCGCAGCGTGTCGGCGGCGAAGCTTGCGCCGAGCAGCGGTTTGAGCCCGGATTTGATCGCGAGCAGGCCGGCGATGCCGAGCAGGAATTTGACGACCTGCACCGGCAACGAGGCGGCGCGCGGGTCAAAGCGGATATAGCGGCGCTCGACGGCAAAGCCGAGCGCGAACCCGATGCCGGCCCCGGCGGCCTTGCAGCAGTCGGCGGCAGACGCCTGGGTGAGGATTCCCTGCGCGTGCAGCGTCAGCGCGTAGGCGAGCAGGACCGCGGCGCACGCGAGCAGACCGGCCGCGAGCAAGAGATCGGTTTGGGGTGTCTGCCGCAGGCGCTTTGCGGCCGCGCAGACCAGCGCCGAGAAGAGAAGGGAGACGGCGAAGCCTGCGGCGACGTCGGCGGGGGTGTGCACGCCGAGATACATGCGCGAAAAACCGACGAGCAGCGCGGCGCACAGGCACAGCGCCTTCACCCAGCCGCGCCGGGCGCGCAGGCCGAGGGTGGAGAACATCGCCGTCGCGCTCTGCGTGTGCCCGCTCGGGAAGGAATAGCCGGTCGCCGCGGGCAGCGCCGCCGGAACCGGCTGGAAATCGGGGTCGAGGACCCAGGGGCGCGGGATGCGGCAGGTGATCTTGAGCCCCTGAACCAGCAGGCCGGAGAGGAAATAGGAGAAGCCGAGCAGATAGGCGAGCTCTTTGCGCACGCACCAGAACAGCGCGCAGATGAGAAGGATCGCGACCGTCTCCTCGCCGATTTTGGTAATCAGGCCGAACAGCGCGTCCAGAAACGGCGTGCGAAGCTCGCTGAGCGTCCACAGAAACGACATGCGGCAAATACCTCCGAGTATTTTTCTCTCATCGAAGTATAGCCGAAAGCGGTGAAAAAAACAACCGCGCCGACGCCGGTTTTGCGGTGTGACCGGGCATGAAGCGCGCAAAAAGGCATTCGGAAAGCCCCGAATAAGCGGCGAAAGCCGGCAGAGTACGCCGCCGCGCGGAAAAAGGCGCGGACGCCTTGCCGCCGGTTCGGCGAGTGTGCTATACTGATACGCGAGGAAAACGGAGCCGGCGAATCGGTTTTGCGCGCGGGGGCGTTGACGCCCCGCCCTGCCCGAGGGGGCGGCGCGCGGACAGAGGAGGCAAGCCGGCCGCAGGGGAGGGGCCTATGAAAAGCTATCGAAAGGAACTGTACTTCAATCTGCCGCAGCGCCGCGGGCTCGTGAACATCACCGGCGACGTGCAGAGCGCGGTGGATGAAAGCGGCGTGAAGGAGGGGCTTGTGCTCGTCAACGCGATGAACATCACGGCGAGCGTCTTTATCAACGACGACGAGAGCGGTCTGCATCGCGATTATGAGCGCTGGCTCGAAAAGCTCGCGCCGGAAAAGCCCTACAGCCAATATGACCACAACGGCTTTGAGGACAATGCCGACGCGCACCTGAAGCGCACGATTATGGGGCGCGAGGTCGTGGTGGCGATCACAGACGGACGTCTGGACTTCGGAACATGGGAGCAGATCTTCTATTTTGAGTTTGACGGTATGCGGCGCAAGCACGCACTCATCAAAATCATCGGCGAGTGAGGCTTGCAATGGCGCGCGTTGTGTGTTAAAATCAAGCGACGGCAAAGGCTTTGACAAGGCAGAGTAGCTTTGAATCGAAATCCCACAGAGAGGGGAGGGCAGGTGAGAGCTCCCCGGATATGCGGCGAAGCGAAGTGCGCCTTTGAGCCGCCGGCCTGAACCGCAGTAGGGCCGGACGTTTTCCGCGTTAAGGAAATTCAAGTGAGAAATAAAGAGTGGAACCGCGCTTGCTTGGCGCCTCTTTTGGCCTTACGGCCAAGGGAGGCGCTTTTTGCACGGCGGCGCTCGGGGGCTTGTATGGGAAAAATACTTCAGGATCTTCGATCGATCAAGGCGCGCGATCCGGCCTGCCGCAACCTCGCGGAGGTCGTGCTGCTCTATTCCGGCTTTCACGCGCTGGTCAATTACCGCGTGTCTCATTTTTTTTACCGGCACAGGCTGTTCTTCATCGCCCGGCTGCTCTCTCAGCTCAGCCGCTTTTTTACCGGCATTGAGATTCATCCCGGCGCTAAAATCGGCCGGGGGCTCTTTATCGACCACGGCAGCGGGGTCGTGATCGGCGAAACGGCGGAGATCGGCGACGAGTGCACTCTTTATCAGGGCGTCACCCTCGGCGGCACCGGCAAAAATACAGGCAAACGGCACCCGACGCTCGGCAACGACGTGCTGGTGGGGGCGGGCAGCAAGGTGCTCGGGCCGGTGAAAATCGGCAGCCACGCGAAGATCGCGGCGGGCGCCGTGGTGCTGCACGACATCCCCCGCTATGCGACGGCGGTCGGCGTGCCGGCGCGGGTCGTGCGCATTGCCAACGAGCGGGTGGACGATGCCGTGCGCAACGACGACCTCGATCAGACCCATGTGCCCGACCCGATCGCGCAGGAGCTCTGCCGTATGGGGCAGGAGCTCGCCCAGCTGCGAAAGGAATTGGACAACCTTCGCGGCAGGGAGAGCGGCGGCCGTTGAGCCGGCCCGGCGGGCGCGGCGTATACGGGCCTGGCCGGGACAAGCCGGGAGAAACGGGAAAACGCCTTTTTCGGAAAGAGGCCGAAAGCAAAAAGTAGCCGCAAAGCGGCTATTTTTTTGCTTTGCGGGCAATACTACAGGATACAGAAAAATGATGATAAGAGGCGCGGCAATGAAAGGACTGAATAAACGAATTATTGAGATCATTGAGCCGGAAAATGAGATGATCGATCGCGTCATCGTCGTGCTCAAGCCGGGGATCGGCCGCCTGACGGTAGAGAAAAAAGCTGAAATCAGCGCGTTTGTCGGAAGGTTGCGGTTGAAAGCGAGGCATAAAGGGACCCTGCTGGCCCTGATCGCCGGCGGGCTGCTGTTCACCGCTTTCTTTTTTGTGCTGCGCGCCGTGCTCTGATTTTGCGTATTGGCGCGAAATATGCTATAATAAACAATACGATTGTTTTCACGCACCCTTTCGGATGTTCTCCGCACGGATAACGCCCGGAAAGGAGGGCCGGGATGGGGAACGGGTTGTCCCGGTTCGGCGAAGGATTGCATAGCGGAGGATTGCCTTGTCGGACGCGATCAAAAAAGAGACGAACGAAGAAGACCTGATATATGGCCGGAACAGTGTGACCGAGCGGCTCAGGCGCTGCGAACGGGCGGACACGCTCTATCTCTGCAAGGAGGAGGGAGACCGCGCGCTGGCCTATATCGCCGCGCTCGCGCGGGAGAAGGGCGCGGTCGTCAAGGAGGTGCACCCCGCGCGGATGGCCAAGCTGTGCGGCAGCGAGCGCCATCAGGGGGTCGCGCTGCTCTGCCCGCTGTGCGACTACTGCTCGGTCGAGTCTATTTTTGACGAGGCGCGCCGGCGGGGGGAAGCGCCGTTGTTCGTCGTTGTCGACGGCATTGAGGATCCGCACAATCTCGGCGCGATCATCCGCTCGGCGGCCTGCCTTGGCGCGCACGGCGTGTTGATCCCAAAGCGCCGCAGCTGCACGATCACCCCGACGGTGCACCGCGCGTCGGCGGGCGCTGTCAGCGCCGTGCGCATCGCGCGGGTCGGCAATCTCGCGGCCGAGCTCCGCGAGCTGAAAAAAAGAGGCGTCTTTTGCTATTGCGCGGATATGGACGGGGCGCCGTGCGCGCAAACCGACCTGACGGGGGCGGCCGCGCTCGTCGTCGGCTCGGAGGGGTTCGGCGTTTCGCGCCTGGTCAGGGAGCTGTGCGATTTTACGGTGAGGATCCCGATGACGGGGACGATCAATTCGCTCAACGCGTCGGTCGCGGCGGGCATTCTGCTCTATGAGTTCGCGCGGCAGCGGTCAGAAAAGGAGAAAACTTCATGAGCGACGATAAAAGCAAACGCAATGAAGAGCTGGATGAGATTCTGAGAGAAGCGCGCGCGATGCGTTTATCCCGCACGCAGGAGCTGAATCTTCTGCGGCAGCAACAGGGGGGCGCGCAGCCCGCGGCAGGCGCGGCGGCACAGCCGCCGCAGCGGCAGCCGGTCGCCCCTGCGCACAGCGCGTCGTCGGGGATCCCGGCGCGGCCCGCGGCGAACAGGGAGCCTATGAGTGCGCCCGCGGCGCCGGGGGCGAAGACCCCGCGGCCCGCCGCGCAGAGCGGGACGGCCGCGGTGCGGGCGAACCGCGCGGCAGCGCCGGCCCAGCAGAGCGCGCCGTTTGTCGCGCAGACAATGACCTTTGAAGCGCCGCCCCGCCCGCAGCGCAAGCGAAACACGGCGAGCGCGGACACGGGCCGGGCCGAGGCGGCGCAGCCGCAGCGCCCCTTACCGGCTGCGGCCCCGGACAGCGCGCCGCAGCCTCAACAAAGACGGGTGTCGAAGGAAGAGGCGCAGATGGCGCGCCTGATGCAGCAGCGCGCGGCGAAGAAGGAGGCCGGGGCGCGCAGCGCCCAACAGCTCGAAGAGAGGCTGGCACAGGAGGCGCAGCGGCAGGAGAGCCCCTCCCGCCCGATGCCCGCCGCACAGCCCGAAGAGGAACCGGCGAAGAGCGGGAGCCCTGTTCTGCGCAGATCGGTGCTCAACACGCTGGTCGGCGAAAAGCCGGCGACCGATTCGCAGGAGCTGGACCCCATCAATAAGGAAATGCTCGCGCCGACGATCGAGCGCGGGGTCGACGTCGCGCAGAACAGCCAGGAGCTTCCCAAAATTTCCAGAACGCTGGAGCTCGAGCTGGCGGATGCCACGGCTTACGCGGAGAATCACCCGCTCTTTGCGCAGACGCCGCGGGCCGAGGCTGTGATCCCGAAGGAGAATAAGGCGGAGCTTTACCGCGACCGCCAAAGGGCCGCGGCCGAGCAGGAGAAGACGCGCGCCGTCATGCTGAGCGCGGAGGAGAAGCGCGGCGCGAAAAAGAGCGTGCTCAACGTGCGCGAGAACGTCGACGACAATTTCCGGGAATTTTTCGGCGACACGGTCATCATCGACCGCGAGTCGCTCAACGACAAGGCGAAGCGCCAGCGCAAAATCAAGGATTTCGTCCTCGCGGATAAAGAGGGGGAGGTGGGCGGCCCCGTCTTTGAGGACGAGGAGGAGGCGGCCGAGGGCGAGGCGGTGGATTACCGCAGCGATGAGGACACCGAGGCGGTGCTCGGCCAGCTGCTCTCCGACAGGGGGCGGGCCCTGTTTGTCACGGTGATGACCGGCGTGCTGGGCCTCGTTTCGCTTGTGCTCAATACCATGGCGGATTTTCGCGTGCTGCCCGAAGCCCTGCAGCTGCCCAATGTCTATTACATTATCAATATCGCGCTGCTTGTGTTCGCCTTTGCGCTCAACTATAAGACGGTTTTTGCCGGCTTTTGGCGGCTCGTCACGTTTCGCGCCGAGCCCGCGTCCCTTGTCTCGTTCGGCTGCCTTGCCGCGCTGGCCGAGGCGGTCGTGCTTTTGATCACGGGCAGCGAGGAGCCGGCAGTGGCGCTGTGCGGCTGCGCGGCGGTCGGCGCGCTGTTTTTCACCGCGCTGGGGCAGTATTTGCAGACGGTGCGGGTGCTCCATTCGTTTCGCACCGTTTCGGAGAGCTTTGAGAAGTACTCCTCCTCGGTGCTTGCCGACCAGAATTTCACCCGTCGCCTGAGCCGCGAGCTCGAGATCAACAGCCCGAGCATCCTCATCAAGCGCAAAACCGGGTTTACCGACAACTTTCTGCAACACTCGTATTCGCCGAACGGCGTCGACAACGGCGTTCGCATCCTCGGCTCAATTCTGCTTCTGGTCAGCCTTCTGTGCGGTGTTGTCGCCTATTTCCGCGACGGAGGCGTGATCGGCGCCGTGCGCGGGGCGGCGTTGTGCGCCGCGTTTGCCGCGCCGTTTGCGGCGACGCTTTCGGGCACGCTGCCAATCTACTGTATGCAAAAGCAGCTCTCGCGCCTGGGCACCGTCATGCCCGGCTACAGCGCGGCGGAGGAGGTTTGCGAGGCAAACTGCGTCGTGCTTGAGGGGCGCGAGCTGTTTCCGAAGGGCAACGTGATGCTGCACGGCATCAAGACATTTGAAAAGGAGCGCATAGATAAAGCGATCCTCTATGCGGCGTCGGTGCTGATCCAGTCGTGCG
>CAZKRQ010000048.1:0-9348 GCA_964555125.1 uncultured Oscillospiraceae bacterium | reverse complement strand
GGCATCCTCGAGACCTCCTTTCAGGAGGAGACCGCGACCGCTCTGTTCGGCGAGCAGGCGGTCCTGTGCGGCGGCGTGACCGAGCTGATGAAGGCGGGCTTCGACACGCTGGTCGAGGCCGGGTATGAGCCCGAGATGGCCTATTTCGAGTGCATCCACGAGATGAAGCTGATCGTCGATCTCATCAACAGCGGCGGCTTCGCCATGATGCGCTATTCGATCTCCAACACGGCGGAATACGGCGACTACCGCACCGGCAAGCGCCTCATCACCGAGGAGACCCGCAGGGAGATGAAGAACATCCTGAGCGAAATTCAGGACGGCACCTTCGCCAGCGAGTTTATGCAGGAATTCTCGGACAAGGGCGGCCGCAAGGCGAAATTCCTCGCCAAGCGCCGCGTGGAGGCCGCGCACCCGCTCGAGAAGGTCGGCGCGGAGCTGCGCAAAATGATGACTTGGCTCAAAAAATAACCCTCGCAGCTCAGGCGGACCCCGCTGCCCCGAGCGGGGCGGGGTCCCGCTCTTTTTACCGCCGCGCTGCGCGGCAGCTTCACGCAGAGAACAGGGCGGCCCTGTCTGCCAAAAGCGCCGCCGCGCCTCTTACCGGGGAACCGCGGCGGCGAGGTCGCTCTGCCGGACGGTATATCATTGCAAATCGCCTTGCGGCGGGCGGTTGAACACACCTGCCCGCCGGAAACCGAATTCATCCGCTTTTATGCGGCTGTCTCTATAAACTCCACAAGCAGGCCGGCGCTTATGTCCGCACCCTTCGCGCGAATCTGCGGGCATTTTGTCCTCTCAAAAACCGGCCCTTGCGGCCAAAATTCAAACAGATCAGGGTGACGCATCATGAATCTTCGCAGCGAAAATGTGACAAAGGGCGCCGAGCGCGCCCCCAACCGCAGCCTGTTTTACGCAATGGGCTACACCAAGGAGGAGCTGGAGCGGCCGCTCATCGGCGTCGTCAGCGCGCACAGCGAGATCGTTCCCGGCCACTTCCACCTCGACAAGCTCGCCGAGGCGGTCAAGGCGGGCGTCCGCATGGCGGGCGGCACGCCGATCCTCGTCCCGGCCATCGGCGTCTGCGACGGCATCGCGATGGGCCACATCGGCATGAAGTATTCCCTCGCGAGCCGCGAGCTCATCGCGGACAGCGTCGAGACCATGGCGATGGCGCACCAGCTCGACGGCCTCGTGCTGGTGCCCAACTGTGACAAGATCGTGCCCGGCATGGTCATGGCCGCCGTGCGGCTCAACCTGCCCTGCGTCGTGTGCAGCGGCGGCCCGATGATGGCGGGGCTGTATGACGGCGAGGAGGTCAGTCTCTCCAAAATCTTCGAGGCGGTCGGCGCGCGCAAGGCAGGCCTGATCGACGACGCGCAGCTCACCGAGTATGAACAGGGGGTTTGCCCCGGCTGCGGAAGCTGCGCGGGGATGTACACCGCGAACAGCATGAACTGTCTGTGCGAGGCGATCGGCATCGCGCTGCCCGGCAACGGCACTATCCCCGCCGTGCACGCCCGCCGCACCCAGCTCGCCAAGCACGCGGGCATGGCGGTGATGGAGCTGGTTCGCCGCGACATCAAGGCGCGCGACATCATCAACGAGGTCTCGATCCGCAACGCGCTCGCCTGCGACATGGCGCTCGGCTGTTCCTCCAACAGCGTGCTGCACCTGCTCGCGATCGCGAACGAGGCAGGCTGCCCGCTCGACCTGAGGATGTTCAACGAGATGAGCGAAAAGACCCCGAACCTCTGCCACCTCGCGCCCGCCGGCCCCACCCATATGCAGGATCTCTTCCGCGCGGGCGGCGTCGCGGCGGTGCAGGCGGAGCTGGCCAAAAAGGGGCATCTCGACCTCTCCGCCCTCACGGCGACCGGCAAAACGCTCGGCGAAAACATCGCGCAGGCGCGCAATCTCGACCCCTCCGCCATCCGCCCCATCGACAACCCCTACAGCGAAACCGGCGGCATCCAGATTCTCTGGGGCAACATTGCCAAAGAGGGCTGTGTCGTCAAGCGCAGCGCCGTCGCGCCCGAGATGCTGACCCACACCGGCCCGGCGCGCGTGTTCGACTCGGAGGAGGAGGCCATTGCCTCCATCTATGCGGGCGAGATCCGGGACGGCGACGTCGTCGTCATCCGCTATGAGGGACCCAAGGGCGGCCCCGGGATGCGCGAGATGCTCAACCCGACGAGCGCGCTCGCGGGCATGAAGCTGGATAAAACCGTCGCGCTCATCACCGACGGGCGCTTCAGCGGCGCTTCCCGCGGGGCGTCGATCGGCCACGTATGCCCCGAGGCGGCGAGCGGCGGCGAGATCGGCCTGTTGCAGGAGGGCGACCTGATCGAGATCGACATCCCCAACGCGCGCATCAACGCGAAGCTCAGCGAGCAGGAATTCGCCAAGAGGCGCGCGGCCTATGTGCCCCGCGAGCCGAATGTCAAATCCGGCTGGCTGGCGCGTTATGCGCGGCTGGTGAGCGGCGCGAACGAGGGCGCGGTGATGCGCTGACGCTCCTTCTGTTTTCGGTAAA
Organism: uncultured Oscillospiraceae bacterium; assembly: GCA_964555125.1. Classification (GTDB taxonomy): domain Bacteria; phylum Bacillota; class Clostridia; order Oscillospirales; family Ruminococcaceae; genus CAZKRQ01. Next base: position 6,812 of record CAZKRQ010000048.1, on the reverse strand, counting down.
GGTAAAAACGCGCGGAGCCCGAGCGGCTCCGCGCGCATAGACAGCGTATTCTCCTTGCTCATTCCGCCGGCAACACACCGCCCGCAATCAGCTCGATGAACTGCCGGGCCGCGCGCGGGCTTCTTCCCCCGTTGCGGATCGCAAACGCCTCGGCGCGGGTCTCCAGCTTGCCCGGTTCCATCCCGATCTCATAAAGCGCCGCGAGCTTGCGGACAATATCGCAATACAGCTCCTTTTCCGGCTTGCTGAAGGTGACTGTGAGGCCGAACCGGGCCGACAGGCTCATCAGCTCCTGCATCGTGTCGTAGAGGTGAACGTCGTCTCCCTCGCGGTCGCTGAAGGTCTCCTTGACGAGGTGGCGGCGGTTGCTCGTCGCATACACGGCGATATTGCTGCCGCAGACGCTCACGCTTCCCTCGAGAATCGCCTTGAGCGCCGCGAAATCGTTGTCGTTTTGAGAAAAGCTCAGGTCGTCGATGAACAGGATGAATTTCAGCGGGTTTCCGCTCAGCTGCTCGACAATGTCTGCGATCTCATACAGCTGATTCTTCTTGACCTCGATGAGGCGCAGCCCCTCCCCCGCCAGCTCGTTGGCGACCGCTTTGACGGTGCTGCTCTTTCCCGTTCCCGCGTCGCCGTACAGAAGCACGTTGTTCGCGGGGCGCCCCTCAAGGAGGGCGCGCGTGTTGGCGAGAATTTTCTCCCTCTCGGCCTCATAGCCGTAGAGCGTGTCGATCGACTGCGGGTCGGGATAGCGCACCGGCACCAGCGCGCCGTTTTCGACGACAAAGACCCTGTGCTTCGCGAATATGCCCCATCCGTGCCGGGCAATGCCCGCCACACGCGCCGCGTAGGCCGCGCTGAAATCGAGCTTCTCCGTTTTCCACTCCGGCAAAAAGCCGTCGTAGCCGATCTTTGCGCGCAGCTGCCCGCTTGTCACGCGGGAAAGCTCCCCGAGCAGCGCGAGCTCGGCGTCCAGACAGCCGGCGAGCCCTTCCGGCACGCCGTCCCTCACCGTGACGCGGGTAATATAGAGGTTTTCATCCTCAAGAACGCATTGCAGCAGGTAGCGGCTCCAGCGGTCGGTGCCCTCCGCGAACAGACGCGCCGCAAATTCGCTGTAGAGCGACACAGCGTCGGATGCCTCGTGCGGATAGAGCAGGGCGGTGAACGCCGCGAAAACGCGGTTTTCCCTCAAATTCCTAAAAATCACGAGGCTGTCGATTCTGTCCTTCCAATTCTGTTCCCTGTTCATGTCGACTCCTGTTTTGCCATTGGGTTTTTGCTGCTTTTTATTATACGGCAGCGCTGCCGCAATAGCAACCCGGTTTGCCGCTTACGGCGAAACTACGCCGCATTCATACATTGAGAGGTATCACTTCATGCTGACGCTAGACAAAATTTATCATGCCGCCTTTATTCTGAGAGAGGTCGCGCGCAAAACCGATATGATCGCCGCGCCCAATCTCTCGAAGGATTGCAGTATTTTTCTCAAAACCGAAAATCTACAGGTGACCGGCAGCTTTAAGCTGCGCGGCGCTTATTATAAAATCAGCCAGCTCAGCGAAGAGGAAAAGGCGAAGGGCATCATCGCGTGCAGCGCGGGCAATCACGCGCAGGGGGTCGCGCTCGCGGCGCAGAAAAGCGGCATCCCGGCGACCATCTGTATGCCGGACGGCGCCCCGATCTCCAAGGTGGAGGCGACCAAGTCGTATGGCGCGCGGGTCGAGTTGGTCGCGGGCACCTATGACGACGCATACGACCGCGCCGTCGAGCTGCAAAAAACCGAGGGCTGCACCTTTATTCACCCCTTCGACGACGACGAGGTCATTGCGGGCCAAGGCACGATCGGCCTCGAGATTCTCGACCAGCTGCCCAATGTCGACGCGGTCGTTGTGCCGGTCGGCGGCGGCGGGCTCGTGAGCGGCGTCGCGTTCGCGATCAAGCAGCTGCGCCCGGCCTGCAAGGTCTACGGCGTTCAGGTTGCGGGCGCGCCCTCGATGGTCAACTCGGTGCGCGACCATGCGCAGACCACCCTCGAGAGCGTCTCGACCTTTGCGGACGGCATCGCCGTCAAGCGCCCCGGCGACACGACGTTTGAGATCGTCTCTCAATACGTCGACGAGGTCGTCACCGTGACCGACGACGAGGTCGCGGCGGCGATTCTCTCCCTGATCGAAAAGCAAAAGCTGATCGCCGAGGGCGCGGGCGCCGTCTCGGTCGCCGCCGTGATGTACGACAAGGTCCCGGTCAAGGGCAAGCGGGTGTGCTGTCTTGTCAGCGGCGGCAATATCGACGTGAGCATCCTCTCGCGCGTTATTTCGCGCGGCCTTGTGATGAGCGGCCGCAACGCGTCGCTGACCATTTCGCTCGTCGACAAGCCCGGCCAGCTGGAGGGCGTCAGCTCGATCGTCGCGCGGCACGGCGGCAACGTCGTCAGCGTCAACTACGACCTCGGCGACACCGGCATGGCGATCAACAGCTGCTTTTTGCGCATCGGCCTCGAAACACGCGACCGGGCCCATCTGGTGGAGATCAAAGAGGCGCTCGCCGGCGGGGGCTTTCAGATCGTCTGATGGGCTCGCGCGATCTGTGGATATTGTATTTTCATTTTATCCGATTCGTATATAAACAGTGTTCATTTTACGGCGAGGTTTTCAGATCAAGTCCCTGTCCCCCGATGAAACCGGGGGACAGGGACTTTTTTCCGGCGGCTCGCTCGAACGGCCGCCGCCGTCCTTTCTTTTGTCCGCCCTGTCAATACAATGCCCGCACCGTATCCCTCCCGATTCGATTTGGGACGCCGCGCTGCCCGCCCCATTCCTTCCCTTTTATCCGCAGCGGGAGCGCTTCCCCCGCCCTCCCGATTCGGCAAAGTCCTCCGCCGCCTGTTGCTCCGGGAGAAAAATCCGCCGCATGCAGGATCTGCACGCGGCGGATTCTTCTATTTTTGATCTTCCCATCGCAGGCGCGTCTTACGCCTCGCCCTGTTTTTCATACAACCCGCGCAGGTCATAGTGAGCGGTATCGTCGCGCAGCGGGAGGAAAGCAGCTGCGCCGTGTTCCCCCGGCGCGCAATCCGTCCCACAGCTACGCAGACTCTCCACACAGCGCAACAGCGCTGTCGCTATTTCGTCCGGCGTGGAGAGCCCTCATCATCCCTCTTCGCCCGTTTTTGCGCTGCCGCAATCCGAAAAGACCTCGACGAGCGCCTTTGCCTTCTCCAGATCGGCAAACGGGACGCCGATCTCATAAATCTCGCTGACAGGGCCACACACCGCGGTGAGAAACGCGCCGTGCCTGCCCTTTCGCATGGTCGGCACGCCGTTATCGCGCAGCATCTCCTCCACCGCGCCGACCCAAAGGCCGTCTGTTTCCATGAGAAAGACCGGGTCCTCCTCGCGGAGCGGGCGGTTTTTCCTCCCTCCGCAGACGGGGCACCGCCCCTCCGCGAACGCCTCCCAGCATTTCGCGCAATACAGCATTATTCCACCTCCGCAAGCAGGCCGGACAGCATCGAAAGACAGGGCTCGAACTGAACGCCGCCCGGCTCGGGCAGGCCGAGCTCCCTGGTCCGCGCCATACACGCCGCCGTAAAATCCACGGCGACGCGCACCGACCGCTCAAGGGCCGCGCCCCGCGCCAGACCGCCCGCCACCGCGCTCGCGAACAGATCCCCCGTCCCGTGATACGCGCCGTCCACGCAGGGGCCGAGCACACGCTCGGCCCGGCCGGTTTCACGCCGGTAAACCGCCGCGCCGATCCTGCCGCCCGCATCCCGCGCGCCGGTCAGAACGACATCGCCCCCGCAGAGCGCCGCGAGCCGTGCGAGCAGCGGCTCCGGCTGCGCGGCGCCCTCCTCCCGATACGGCTCCTCCAGCAGCAGGCAGGCCTCGGTCAGATTGGGCAGAATCACATCCGCCCGCGCGCACAATTCCCGCATCCGGCGGGCGTAGGCCACATCGAAGCCCCGATAAAGCCGCCCGTGATCCCCCATCACGGGGTCGACCAGCACCGTCGTCTCGGGCCCCGCGAAATTATCGATAAAGCGCAGCGCAAAGTCAATCTTCTCCGCCGAGCCGAGATAGCCGATTACAATCAGGTCAAACCGCAGCCCCAAAGCGCGCCAGTGCGCCGCGATCGCCTCCATCTGCTCTCCGAGATCGACCCGGGCCGGCTGCGGGAAGCCGGTATGCGTCGAGAAAATCGCGGTGGGAAGCGGGCAGGCCTCCACCCCCGCGCAGGACAAAACAGGCAGCGCGACCGTCAGCGAACAGCGCCCGTAGCAGGCCAGCGCCTGCATCACAACGACCCGCGCGGCCCGCCCCGCCTTCTCAATCTGCATCAGCTCTTCCTCCCTTTTTGCGCCACAGCGCCGCCCGTCAGGGATTTTTTGCGAACAGGCCCTTGAGCTTCTGGCCAAAGCTCTCTTTGGGCACCGGCTCGCCGCGCCGCGTCAGCTCACTGCGCATGGCCTCGGCCGTCTTCTCCTGGTTGGGGAGCAGCTTGTATTGCCGGCCGCCAAAGACGTAGCCCATGTAGAGGTTCCGCAGCGCCTCTGCCGTAAGATAGGGCAACAGATCAACGGCGTTCTGATCCGTGACGCACAGGGTAAACAGGATATGGTGCTCGCTCTCGGGGTCCGCCCCGGCAAACAGCTTTTCCACCGCGCGCGCGCTGAGACTCTGCGCCAGCTCCCTTTCCCCGTCGTCCAGCTCCGAAAGCGCCTGCGCCAGAGCGCGCGAAACTTCCTGCACCTTGTGGAAAAACTGCTCGTGGATCACATGCTCGCTGTAGGCGTCCTTTCCCGTCAAAAGCTTGCCCAGACCGATTTTGGGCGCGTGCTTGATATAGGCCTCGCGGGACTCCACCCGATAGGTCTCGATGGTGTCAAAAATGCCGGCAAACGCCCGATAGGCCCGAAAAACCGGGTCGTCGGCTTTGTCGAGCACCTCGTCGGCGCAGGCGATCATCTCGCGGTATTCCCCGTTGCGAAAGGCGCTCTCGATATAGTTGCGCGCCTCGTCCCGGTTCGGCTCCGGCTGCGGCGCGGGGGCCTGCCGGGCTGCAAATTTTGTGCCGCAATAGGGGCAGAATATCTCGGCGACCTCCTCCGCCATTGTCACGGTTTTATTGCAGTTTGGGCAAATGAGCGTTTCCATATTATTTTTTTCCTCTTTCACGTTCGCGGCGCAAAACGGGTGTCACCGTTCAGTCTTCAAACGGCTTTTTTATTAGTATAGCAAAAGCACGCGCATTTCACAATCCTTTGCCCCGGCGCTCATGAGGCGATACAAAACGCCGTCCTCGCCCCCGCCTTCCGCAGGCCGTCGTCAAATCGCACATAGCCGGCACGCTTCCCCTCCCTTTTCTTTTCGTTCCTGCCGAATCTGCCCAAATCCTCTTGCAAACTCCGGCGAAATCGCTATGATAGGGAATTGGTATCGGAATTTCAGATTCTTATGGAGAAGAGACAACAACATGTCACAGCCTACACGAAGCCTAACGCAGGGGAAGCTCGGCAAACAGATTCTTCTTTTCAGCCTCCCGCTCATCTTTTCCAACCTGTTGCAGGTCCTGTTCAATATGTCGGATATCGCGGTCGTCGGGCGGTTCGCGGGCTCGCTGGCGCTGGGCGCGGTCGGCTCGACCTCCATCCTCGTCGTGCTGTTCACCGGCTTTCTGATCGGTATGGGCAACGGCGTCAACGTGCTTGTCGCGCGCCACTTCGGCGCCAACCACGACCAGGATGTCTCGCAGACCGTGCACACCTCGGCGCTGCTCTGCCTCGCGGCCGGCGTGCTCGTGCTCGCGCTCGGCCAGCTGCTGTGCCTGCCGCTGCTTCGCCTTCTCGGCACAAAGCCCGAGCTGATCGGCGGGGCGACGCTCTATCTGCGCATCTATTTCGCGGGGATGCCCGCGCTCGCGATTTACAACTTCGGCAACGGTGTTCTGAGCGCTGTCGGGGACACGCGGCGTCCGCTGCTGTATCTCTCGATCTCGGGCGTTCTCAATATCCTGCTCAACCTCTTCTTTGTCATTGTCTGCCGGATGGATGTGGCGGGTGTCGCGACCGCCAGCATCCTGTCGCAGTATCTCTCCGCCTTTCTCATCCTGCGCTGCCTGCTGCGCAGCGAGGGCTGCTACGCGCTGTGCGTATCCTCTCTGCATCTGGACGGGGAAAAGGCGATGCGCGTGCTCTCGGTCGGCATCCCCTCCGGCATCCAGAGCGCCATCTTCTCCATCGCCAACCTCTTTATTCAGGCGGGGGTCAACAGCTTTGACGCGAATGTCGTCGCGGGCAACGCGGCGGCCGCCAACGCCGACACCATCATCTATGACGTCATGGCGGCGTTTTACACCGCCTGCTCGAGCTTTATTGGCCAGAACTTCGGCGCGGGCAACCGCGAGCGGATCCGAAAAACCTATTTTATCTGCCTCGGCTTTTCGGCCGGCGTCGGCCTCGTGCTCGGCGTCTCGACGGGTCTGGCGCTGGGCCGTCCCTTCCTCTCCCTCTTCTCCGCGGACGCCGCCGTCGTCGACGCGGGCATGGAGCGCCTGTTTGTCATGGGGTGCTCCTATGGCTTATCGGCCTTCATGGACTGCTCGATCGCCGCTTCCCGCGGGCTGGGGAAGAGCCTCGCGCCGACCGTCATCGTGATTCTCGGCTCCTGCGTGTTCCGGGTCATCTGGGTTTACACGGTTTTCGCCCAATACCACACGATTTCTGCGCTCTACGCGCTGTATCCCTTCTCATGGGGCATCACGTCGATCGCCGAGGTTGCCTATTTTATCCGCTGCTACAAAACGAC
>CAZKRQ010000047.1:0-9424 GCA_964555125.1 uncultured Oscillospiraceae bacterium | reverse complement strand
CGCCGATGCTCTTGGGGTCGATCTTGACCAGCTCCGCAAGGGGGTCCTGCAACCGGCGCGCGATCGAGACCGCGCTGCGCAGCGAGACGTCGTAGTCGGGGAATTCGCTCGCGGCGAGCTTGCTCGCCGAATAGACCGACGCGCCCGCCTCGCTGACGATGACATAGCCCAGCCCGGTGCCGCGGATGAGCTCGGCGACAAACTGCTCGCTCTCGCGCGAGGCCGTGCCGTTGCCAATCGAGATGACCTGCACGCCGTGCTTTCGGATAAGCGCGCGCAGCCTGGCCGCGGCCTCCTCCTTTTTGTTGTGTGGCGGCGTCGGATAGACGACGCCGGTGTCGAGCACCTTGCCGGTGCCGTCGACGACCGCGATCTTGCAGCCGGTTCGGTAGGCCGGGTCCAGCCCGAGCGTGACCTTGTTTTTGACCGGCGGCTGCATGAGCAGCGGCTTCAGGTTGAGCGCAAACGTCCTGATCGCCTGCTCGTCCGCCCGCTCGGTCAGCAGGTTGCGTACCTCCCGCTCGAGCGAGGGCGCAATCAGCCGGTCATAGCTGTCCTCGACGGCGGCGCGCACCTCGGGCGTCGCCGGGCTGCCCGGTTTGACAAACGCCTCCTCCATCATCCGCAGCGCCTCGCCCCGCACGCCCTCGATCGAAACCTTGAGAAACCCCTCCCGCTCGCCGCGATTGACGGCGAGGATGCGGTGGCTTTGCAGCTTATTCACCGGCTCGCTGAAGTCATAGTAGTTGCGGTAGACGCTGTCCCCGTCCCTGGCCTGCGCCGCCGCAAGCGTCCCGTGCGCGAGCATCCACGCGCGCAGCCTTTTTCGTATCTCCGCGTCGTCAGAAAAATCCTCGGCGAGAATATCCCGCGCGCCCGCGAGCGCCTCCTGCGCCGTTTCAACCCCTTTTTCCGCGTCCACATAGCGCTCCGCCTCCTCCGAAGGCGCGGCGCACTGTCCCTGCTGCGCGAGAAGAAAGGCCGCGAGCGGCTCGAGCCCCTTCTCGCGCGCCATGGAGGCCCGGGTGCGCCGCTTCGGCTTATACGGCCGGTAGAGATCCTCGACCTCCGCGAGGGTCGCGGCGGTCTCGATCGCCTGCGCAAGCGCCTGGGTCAGCTTGCCCTGCGTCTCGATGGATTCGCGCACCTCGGCGCGGCGCTGCTCCAGATTGCGCAGATACACCAGCCGGTCGAACAGCTCGCGCAGCAGCTGGTCGTCCATCGAGCCCGTCATCTCTTTGCGGTAGCGCGCGATAAAGGGGATGGTATTGCCCGCGTCGATCAGCTCCACAACGTTTTTTGTGTGCTGCGGCGTCTTATTGAACTCGCGGGCGAGCAATGCAACGATGTTATCCATACAGTGCCTGTTTCCTTTCCGGGCACGCGAGCGAATCGCGCAGCGCGCCGTGTAGTAGTATAACATAAAATCCGGCGCTTTGCCAAAAGCGCCGGACAAATCGCCTGCCTGCCCGTGGCCGGATCCTCTGCGAGCTTCCTTTTCTGATCTTCGCGCCGCAAACGCGGCTCACCAGCGGCCTCCGCCCCCGCCGCCCGAGCCGCCGCCGGAAAAACCGCCGCCCGAAAATCCTCCGCCGCCGCCGGAAAAGCCTCCGCCCCCGCCGCTCTCTGCGGGGCGACTGGTCATGCTGTCCGTCAGCGAAGAGGTCATGCGGCTGAACAGATAGGCCGAGGCGACGTCCCCCGACGCCCAGGACGGCTCGGGCAAGGTAAGCCCCTCGAATTTCTTGCTCCAAATATCCGAAACGCCGAGCACCTGCGCATAGGGCAGGATGTCGTAATAGTAATTGGGATTCTGCGCGAGCATGGCCTCGAGCTGCTCCCGCCTCGCGACGGTGAGGAACTGCTTGAAGCCGAGCGCGCGCTCGAGCAGCGTGTCGCCCAGCCGGGTCCTGCGCCGGATCATCGGCGCGAGCAGGAGGATCAGGCACAGGCAGACCGCCGTTAAAACGGCCGCCGTCTGCGACAGCGCGCGGCCGGCCAGCAGGCGCACGAGCAGCCACGCCACGAAGAAAAGCTGCGCCGCAATCCAGAAAAGCGACAGCCATTTCTTCACCGTCCACCCGCCCTTGTGGCGGTTGATCCAAAAATGCCGCGCGCTGAAAAACACCGACGCCGACAGGCCAAGCGCCCCGATGACGCCGAGCACGACAACCGCCGTCGCGCCAAAGCCCCGCGCGGCGACCGCCGCAAAAACCGCGATCATCAGCAGGCAGGGAAGCAGGCAGCCGGTCAGATCCGACAGTCGCTCGCTGCGCCGGTCGGCGATGGCATTACTCCCCGTGAACAGCTTTTTGATCGAGTCGACCGCGTCGTTGACATGGGTATAGAACTTGCAGTTGAGCTGGCCGCTCGTCACCCGGTCGCCGCGTCCCCTCTTCCACAGGGCGTTAAACAGCCTTCGCTCATAGCCGCGGGCCGTCATGGGCAGCTCCCGCAGCCTGTGCAGGGTAAAGTCCTTTTTGCCTCGCATTTCGATGGTCAAATAGCCCTTTGACGCCCAGTAATAGATCAGCGAGACGACATCCTTCGCGTCGATCGTCGCGTCGATAAAATAGCCCATCTCGGCGGGGTTCATCCCCTCGGGCGGCGCATACTCCACCGCCGGCGTGAGCTGCCTTTTCCCGTGCAGCAGCGCAAAATACGCCACAACCAGCAGCCCCGCAAACGCGAAAAGCGGCACGGCGACGTCAAACGCCGACGCGCGGCGCTTGAAATCCGCGCCGGTCACCGTGACGATCACCTGCGCGTCCCGGTCGATGGGCTCCTTTGCGCGCACATATACGCGGTTTCCCTCCGCCGTCACCTCATAGTTGTCCGGGCTCCCGTCCGAGCCGTAACCCATGCGCGCCTCGCCGATCGGAAACGGCGCCGTCAGCTCGGCCTCAAGCGCCTCGACCACCCAGTCGCCGCTGTGCACCGCAATATCCTGCGAAAAGGTGAGCGTGCCGTCTCCCTGCGCAACGTCGAACTGCCGTTCATATTCAAATGCGAGGGTGACGCGGCGACCGATATAGCGCTCGTCGTAAAAATCGACGCTCACATAGTTGCCGTCCGCCGGTACCTGGGTGATCTGCCCGCCGTCCGACAGGGTAACCCGGCGCAGCGTGAGCCTTGAGCCGCTCTCCCCGCCGGAAGGAGCATAAAAGCTGCGCCGGTAGCCCGACATGCTGTTGACCGTCATGTCGTAGCTTTCGCGCACCGTCATCTGCCCGTATTCGTCGAGGCTCGCCTCGCACAGCGCCCTGTGGACCGTGAAATCGGGCACCCAAACCTCTGCGTCGGCGAACGCGCCCTCCTGCATCCGCACATCGACCGTCAGCCCCTCGTTGGGCTCAAGACGGCGGTTGGCGCTCACCCGCAGGACCCCGTCCTCGAGCGAATACGAGGCCAGCGTCTCGTCCTCCTCGCCGTAATAGCCGCCGCGCAGCCAGACCCTGTCGACCTCGGCGCCCTCCGGCAGCGCAATGGCCGCCGTCGCGTTGAGGATGGGCGTATCGTCCCACTCGGTGCCGATCAGATTCAGATAGAGATAGTCAAAGTCCGGCTCCTCGTCGGCATAGTGCCACAGAGTATACTGGATGACATAGGTGTGCGGGCCGGTGAGCTCCACGTCGGCCGACCCGATGCGCACCGAGCCGTAGCCGGTCTCCTCATAGGGGTCGCCGATCACCCGCAGGTCGCGCAGGTCGATCAGCCGCTCGGCGCTGCTCCAGGTCGTTATATCCCGATAAATGCCGTGAGAGGGCGTGTTGAAATAGACGTCGATGGTCTCTGTGATCTCATAGCTGCGGTCGGCGTTCGCCACGACCTGCACGTCGTAGTTTTCGATATAGTAGTCGTAGCCCTCCAGCCCGCTCGCCGCGCAGCTGGCCCGCGCGAGCAGCAGCGCCGCCACACAAGACGCGAGGCAAACCGCCCGTCGCAGCATTCTTTTTCTCTTCGGCCGTTGCGCGGTCATTTTGAAAAATCCACCCTGACGGCTTCCCTCTCCGCCGTCGGCGCCTCAAAATACGCGACGGGGTCAAAGCGGAACAGGCGGGCGATCAGGTTGCCCGGCATCGACTGGATGCCGGTGTTGTAAAGGCGCGCCGCGCCGTTATAATACCGGCGCGCCTCGGCGATGCTGCCCTCCAGATCGGTGAGCTCGGCCTGCAGCTGGGTAAACTGCGCGTCCGCCTTGAGCTCGGGGTAGTTCTCCGCTAAAGCGAACAGGCGGCCGAGCGTCTCGGAAAGCTCTCCCTGCGCCTGCATCTGGCCGCCCGCCGCCGTGTTGCGCAGCGCGACAACCCTGGCCAGCGTCTCCTGCTCGTGGCCCATATAGATCTTGACCGTCTCGACAAGGTTGGGGATGAGATCATACCGCTTTTTGAGAAAGACGTCCATCCCCGCGGCCGCCTCGTTGACGACCTGTTTTCTCTTCACAAACCCGTTGTAGGTCGCGACAAACCAGATCACCACCAGCGCCGCGACCGCGATCGCAATCCAAAGCCCCATATTCCGCATATCCTCCTCGTTGCAGGCGGCCTTCCCCGCCTTTTTTATTTTATCCCGGTCTCTCACCGCCGCGCAAAGCCGGCGGCGAATGCGGCGCGGTCAGCGCCTCGGGCGCAGCTGCGCGCTGAGGGTGAACGCCGTCTCCTCCCCCGATTCGCCGACCAGCGTCGCCGCGCTCTCGCCGCGCGTCATAATAAGCCGGACCTGAGACTGTGGGCGCAGCTCGGCGTGGTAGTGCACCGACAGCTCCGCGATCTCGCTGTCCGGCACGGCGCCGCCGTACAGCAGATCGCACAGCCAATCGACATAGCGCGTGTTGTTGACATGGCCGTTAAAGTCAAAATCACTGTAGGCCGGGCGGTAGTCGCACTCGGTGACGGCGCCCTCGATCGGGCGAAAGCTCTTCGCCTGAGGCAGGTTTTCGCCGCCGTCGCCGCCCTCTTCGGTCACAAAGCCGGCCTCGTCCGGCTGCACCATCCGCCGGTCCTGTGTGCGGATGATCGCCCAGGCCGTCGCCGCCCGGCCGACAGGCGCGCCGTCCTCTCCCTCAAACCGAAAAAAGCGCGGATAGACCATGTGCCGCGTCCTGCCCGGATAGCTCACGAGCCGGATCGTGTCCCCGACCCTGGGATAGCGCAGCATCTCTACATGCGTCTTCATCAACACCCAGCAAAGCCCCTTCGGCCCGAGCCGGTCGTAACCGCCGCCCAGCTGCTGCGCGTGCTCGGTCGCGACCTCCTGCATGGCGATGAGCAGCGACGACGGCTTCCAGCAGGCCTGGATGTCCGTCTGCCAGTTTTTAAGCGCAAAGGTCTGTTCATAAAAATTCTGCCGCATGAAAATCCCACTCTTCCGCTTCTGATTCGTTTTCGCCTTTTAGTTTAGTCTTTTTCCCGCGCCAAGTCAACGCGCGGGCGCCGCTGATTTGTGAAAAACGGCCAGTTTTTCGCCGCTTCGGCGGCAAATAATCGGCTTGCCTCTTGATTGACAACTTTAGCGATTTAAATTATACTCTTTTTAATGAAACAACGGCGTTTCAAAGGGAGGGCTTAGCCCGCCTTTTGGAGCGCTTTTTATTAGAATCGGTTGTGAGGGAACAGCTATGCGTGACGGCTTTCAGCGCCGCTCTCCGCGCGAGGGCGAGGTGCGTATCCCGGCGGGATGCGCCATTTCGGGGATATTTTCAAAAAGAGGCGTGCCGGTAAACGGCCGCCGGATCATCGACTCGATTACCGTGATGCACGACCGCTCCAACGGCCTCGGGGGCGGCTTTGCGGGCTATGGCATCTATCCGCAATACAGCGAGTTCTACGCCTTTCACGTCTTTTACGATTCCGACGACGCGCGGGTGGCCTGCGAGGCCTTTTTAAAGCGCCACTTTGAGATCGTCAACCTCTCCAAAATCCCGGTGCGCCAGCACCCGAACATCACCGACGAGCCCGAGACCTGGCGCTATTTCTGCGTGCCGCTGCGCAGCCGCATTCTCGCCAGCCAGCTCGACGAAAGGGAGTTTGTCGCCCAGTGCGTCATCAACTGCAACACCCGCATCAAGGGCGCGTATATCTTTTCGAGCGGAAAAAACATGGGCGTCTTCAAGGCGCAGGGCTTCCCCGAGGACGTGGGCGAATACTATATGCTCGACCAGTATGACGGCTACTGCTGGACGGCGCACGGGCGCTATCCGACCAACACGCCGGGCTGGTGGGGCGGCGCGCATCCCTTTGCGCTGCTCGACACAACCGTCGTGCACAACGGCGAGATCTCGTCGTATGACGCCAACCGGCGCTATATCGAGATGTTCGGCTATCAGTGCACCCTGCTGACCGACACCGAGGTCATCACCTACATCATAGATTTTCTCGTTCGCCGTCAGGGCCTGACCTATCGGGAGGCGAGCAACGTCATCGCCGCGCCCTTCTGGTCGACCATCGAGTCGATGCCGCCCGAGGAGCGCGACCGCATGACCTATCTGCGCTGCGCCTTTGCGCCGCTGCTCGTCACCGGTCCCTTCTCGATCATGATCGGCTTTGAGGGCGGGATGCTGGTGCTCAACGACCGGCTCAAGCTGCGCTCGATGGTTATGGCCGAAAAGGACGGCGTCGTCTACGTCGCGAGCGAGGAATGCGCCATCCGGGTCATCGAGCCCGACTGCGGCAAAATCTATGCCCCCAGGGGCGGCGAGCCGGTGATCGTGACGCTGGAAAAGGAGGGTGCGCAATGATGTCCGCTCTGGATTTTCTCTATCCCGAATACGAGCTGGTGCGCGACGAGGCCCGCTGCACCCTCTGCCGCGTCTGCGAGCGCCAGTGCGCCAACGGCGTCACCCGCTACGACGCCGGGCGCAACCGCATGGTTTCGGACAGCGCCAAATGCGTCTGCTGCCATCGCTGCGTCTCGCTGTGCCCGACGCAGGCGCTCAAGGTCGTCAAAACCGATCACACCTACCGGCAAAACGCCAACTGGACCGCCGCGAGCATCATGAACATCACACGCCAGGCGAGCACGGGCGGCGTCCTTCTCTCCTCCATGGGCAATCCCGAGCCCTTCCCCGTTTATTGGGACAAAATCCTCATCAACGCCTCGCAGGTCACAAATCCCTCCATCGACCCGCTGCGCGAGCCGATGGAGACCCGCACCTTTCTCGGCGCGAAGCCGTCCAAAATCGAGCGGGACGGGAACGGCAGGCTGATCGACAATCTGCCTCCCCAGCTCGTTCTCTCCACCCCGCTCCTCTTCAGCGCGATGTCCTATGGGTCGATCAGCTACAACGCGCACGAAAGCCTCGCGCGCGCCGCCGAGGCGCTCGGCATCTATTACAACACCGGCGAAGGGGGCTTGCACGAGGATTTTTACAAATACGGCAAAAACACCATCGTGCAGGTCGCTTCCGGCCGTTTCGGCGTGCACCGCGCCTATCTGGAGGCCGGCGCGGCGATCGAGATCAAGATCGGCCAGGGCGCAAAGCCCGGCATCGGCGGGCATCTGCCCGGCGCAAAGATCGTCGGCGACGTCTCCCGCACCCGGATGGTGCCCGAGGGGTCGGACGCCATCTCCCCCGCGCCGCATCACGACATCTATTCTATTGAAGATCTGCGCCAGCTGGTCTATTCGCTCAAAGAGGCGACCGACTATAAAAAGCCGGTCATCGTCAAGATCGCGGCGGTGCACAACGTCGCGGCGGTCGCGAGCGGCGTCGCCCGCTCGGGCGCGGACATCATCGCCATCGACGGCTTTCGCGGCGGCACCGGCGCGGCGCCCACCCGCATCCGCGACAATGTCGGCATCCCGATTGAGCTCGCGCTCGCGGCCGTCGACCAGCGCCTGCGCGAGGAGGGCATCCGCGGCAACGTCTCCATTATCGCGGGCGGCTCGATCCGCTCGGCGGCCGACGTCGTCAAGGCCATCGCGCTCGGCGCGGACGCCTGTTATATCGCGACGGCGGCACTCATCGCGCTCGGCTGCCATCTCTGCCGCAGCTGCCAGACCGGGCGCTGTAACTGGGGCATCGCAACCCAGCGGCCCGAGCTCGTCGAGCGCCTCGACCCCGACGCCGGCTCCCAGCGGCTGATTAACCTCGTCACCGCGTGGGATCACGAGATCCGCGAGATGATGGGCGGCATGGGCATCAACTCCATCGAGGCGCTGCGCGGCAACCGGCTCATGCTGCGCGGCGTCGGCCTCAACGAAACCGAGCTGCGCATCCTCGGCCTCAAACACGCGGGCGAGTAGGCGGGCCGGCAAAGATTCGGAGAAGAGAGATATGACAAGGATTCAAGCGGGAAAAACCGATTTCAAGCGGCTCAACGAGCAAATCAGGTCCTGCGCCGACCGCGAGATCGAGCTTGACGGCTGCATCGGCCAGCGGTATATCGGCGCGGGGATGCGCGATAAGCAGCTGACCGTCGGCGGCATCGCGGGCAATGCGCTGGGCGCATACCTCGACGGCGGCGTCATCCTCACGCGGGGCAACGCGCAGGACGCGACCGGCGACACGATGAACGACGGCCTGATCGCCGTCGACGGGGACAGCGGCGACGCGACCGGCTACTCGATGCGGGGCGGCAGAATCTATGTGCACGGCGACGCCGGATACCGCGCGGGCGTCCACATGAAGCAGTACGCGGATAAAATTCCCGTCATCGTCATCGGCGGCAGCGCCGGCAGCTTTCTCGGCGAATACCAGGCGGGCGGCAAGATCATCGTTCTCGGGCTTGGCCGCGCGGACGGAAGCGCGCCGGTCGGTTTCTTCCCCGGCACGGGGATGCACGGCGGAAAAATCTATCTGCGCTGCGCGCAGGCGCCCTCGGGCCTGCCCGCGCAGATCTCCGTTCATCGCGCGCAGGCGGCGGATATAGACGAGATCCGCAGCGAGGTGGAGGATTTTTGCGCGCGCTTCGGCGAGGACGCGGGCTCGCTTCTCGCCGATCCCTTCTTTGTTCTGACGCCCAACAGCACAAACCCCTACAAAAAGCTCTACACATACGTTTGAACGCGCAAAAGCGGCGGCAGATTTCTTCTCTGCCGCCGCTTTTTTCCCGGGCCCGCTCTGCGCTTCAGGGCGCCGGTCTTTTATCCTCTTTATTTGGCGCAGAGCGCGGCTTTGCCTTTCTCCCGCGCCGCCCTGCCGCGCTCATGCCCGCCGCCGGTTTTGCGAAACAGCGCCCACGCGCCCCACAGCAGGGTGGGGATCCCCGCGATCAGGCCGCAGGGCGCGGGGCCCAGCAGCAGGCAGCCCGCCGGGGCGCCCGACGAGAGAAACACCAGCGGCAGCGTCGCGAACGCGTTGACCGCGCCGTGCTCAAGCGCCGCCGCCCACACGCTGTCCGCGTGATGCGCCGTGTGGGTCAGCAGCGCGTTTTCCGCCACGCTGACCAGAGACATCGGCGCGATGCCGGTGACGGGTTAGCCC